>CAXNGR010000031.1:0-12422 GCA_964201265.1 Verrucomicrobiaceae bacterium | reverse complement strand
GTCTTCCGCCGCACCCGGAACGCTCTGCCACCGGCGGCAGCAGCTTGCCCAACAACTCGCTGAGAGCTTCACGCGTTCCGCTCGCAGACGCCGCTGGCGGCAAAGGAGACGATTTCTGTGGCTAAGGAAGCACTTTGAGCCCGATTGCGGAGCTGTCCTGCTTGTCGGGAGCCTCCGGCACATCGATTGCGGAGCCGTCTTGCTTGTCGGGAGCCTCGGACGCGCCGATTGCGGAGCCGTCCTGCTTGTTGGGAGCCTCGGGCACCTCGATTGCGGAGTCGTCCTGCTTGTGGGGAGCCTCAGGCATACCGATTGCGGAGTCATCCTGCTTGTTGGGAGTCTCGGGCATGCCGATTGCGGAGTCGTGCTGCTTGTCGGGAGGCTCGGTCATGTCGATTGCGGAGCCGTCCTGCTTGTTGGGAGCCTCGGACACCCCGATTACGGAGCCGTGGGGCTTGTCAAAAGGCTCGGGCGTGGCAAAATGACTCCATGAGCCAGCCAGCCGCGCCTCCCACCCTGCCCGCGCCGCCACCTCAGGTGATTCCGGCGGATACCGTCTATGCCGCCCTCGGCGATCCCACACGTCGGCGGCTTCTCCAGATCCTCGCCCACGGTCAAGCTCTCACCGCCACCGCTCTGGCAGGCAACGTCGGCAAGCGTCTCGACGCCACGCTGAAGCACCTCGTCGCCCTGCGCGGCGCGGGCCTCGTCGTCACCGCCGAGAACCCGCAGGACGGCCGCCGCCTCCTCTACCACCTCGCCCCCGCCATCCCCGCGACGAAGACGGAACGCGGCTGGGAGATGGACTTTGGGTATTGTTTGGTGCGGGGGTGAATGGGGCGCTTCTACGAGCTTACGAATCATCACGCCATTTTTGCCACAACCATTTCAATCAAACCAAATGAAGATCATCAAAGCCCGTGAAGTGACGGACTACCTCAAGCTTCTCAAAGGAACCTCAACCTTTCTATTGAGAGGCCAACCCAAACACGATGATGCATTGCTACCCTCTGTTGCACGCGGATGGACGCTCCCGTTAAACCCACTCCTCAGTCTGGAAAAAACAAAACTGGTCGAGTGGCAGCGGCGCTCACTGCCGCATCTTGATTTTCGTCCTCACTGCAAGTGGGAGTGGTTGATTTTAGGACAGCATCACGGTATGCCAACGCGCCTTCTCGATTGGACTTCAAATCCGCTTGTGGCGTTGTACTTCGCATGTGCGCCGAGCACACATAATGGAGCTGTTTTTACTCTTGGACTGCCCAGTGGATTCGAGGAGCTTGATGTTGAAAAGGATGCCGATCCTTTTGGACTCAAAATGCCAGTGTATGTCGCTCCAGCCCACATCACTCCACGCCTTGCGTCTCAAGACGGGTTTTTCACAGCTACCCCAGATCCTCTTCAGCCTCTTGACTCATCATGTGACATGAAGATCTTGATTGATCGCAACGACAAACAAAAGCTCCTTCGAGAACTCTACGATTACGGTATTAGGCCGTCGAGCCTGTATCCTGATATAGGAGGCATAGCTTTAGATATCGCCTACACAACTCGATCCATGAAGAGCGTGATGGAGAAGACACTGAATTCCTCTGAAATCAATGTCACGAATCAAACCAAAGCCAAGCACCGAAAGGAAACGCCCAAGACTCATGAATGACTTTAATCGCGAAAACTTCGCAATCCTTACGGCTGCCTTCATGGAACAACATGGGCTTTCCGTCCGACACATCGCAAGTGTCATCACTTGTTCAGAGGCAACACTCAATCGACTTCTCAGCAGCTCCACACTGGCATCAGACAACATGCTTCGTCAGGGCGCACTTTTGATAGAACTAGGTTTAGACCGTTATTCCAAGCTTACCGAAGCCGAACGCGAAAAGCTTTCCGAGACCCTGGGTGTTATCGGAGGCGGAGCCATAGGCTTCGGCTCAGTCACCGCAGCCGTTAGCGCGTTGGGTTCCGTTGCTGGTCTTTCCGCAGCAGGCATCTCATCTGGCTTGGGTGCTATGGGCGCGATTGTTGGTGGTGGCATGGCCGCTGGCATTGCTGTTGCGTCTGCTATTCCGATTGCTGCCGCAGGATTAGGCTACGGGATCATTCGCGCTGTGAAATACTTTGTTGGTGAAGCGCAACTCGGCGCACAAGAGTTGGATCCGACATGGGAGATTCCAAACGAACGAATCGCCTAACTTGGCATTGCGACAATTGCCCATCCAAAATGAGTGACCGAGGCTTCGAGCCGGAGGCTCAAAAGAAATTAGCCTGGGGTCAAGCGAAGCGGAACCCCAGGAATGATGGATGGCGTTCACACGAGGCGTGGCGACCCGGAGGGTCGCGAGAAGGGAGCGATCAGGTATTTGCGGGCGAATGGAGGTGCGATTGCTTCTCGCGCCCTTCCAGGGTGCGATGAGGGAAGGCGGGTGGCATGTGCGGGAGTCCGGTGGTTGCACCACCGGCTCAGATCTTTCGAGCCTCCGGCTCGGAGGCCATCTCCAGCAGCCCATGGCGGAGCCGTCCGGCGTGTTCGGAGCCTCGGTGGCTAACCCAGGAGAATGATCCCATCTTTTGCCGCCAATCTTTTTGCCAGCTAAACTGGTGAGATGGTCATGAAAAGGGATGCGGGCGGTTCATTCTTCGCAGCCTTGCTACGGAGAATGGAGGGCGACTGCGGTCCATTCCTCGATTTGAACCCAAGGGCCGAAATACTGGTGCTTGGGTGCGATTTGGGTTACTTGGCAGGCGTATAAAGCACGATGCGTTCCCGATTCCTGACGTTGCCCCTGTTTTGGATGATCTCCGCCGCCCCGGCTGCGGAGACGAAAGAGCCACGGGTGGTTGATTTCAAAGCCGCGCCGCATTCCTACCTGGAAGCGCAGCCGAAGGACCGCTTTGCCGAGCTTCAGGAGAAGGTGCAGAAGGGCGAGGTGAAGCTCGACACGAGCAATGACAAAGCATTCCTGACCAGCCTGCTGGAGGCGCTGAACATCCCGATCAGCTCGCAGATCATGGTCTTCTCGGCCAGCTCCCTGCAAAGCGAGATCATCAACCCGCGCAATCCGCGCTCGCTTTACTTCAATGAGGACACCTACCTCGGCTGGGTGCCGGGTGGGCTGGTGGAAATCATCGCCGCTGATCCTGAGGTGGGTCCGATTTTTTATGTCTATGACCGCCTGCGGCCCGGCGGCCCGGTGCCGGGCGTGCAGCGCTCCACCAAGTGCATGAACTGCCATGCGGGCAACGCCACGCGGCGGCTGCCGGGCTTGATTGCTGAGTCGCTCCTTGTCTCCCAGGCAGGCTCCAGTCTGGAAACCTATCGCCGCGATGTGCAGGGGCATCAGATCCCGCTGGAGGACCGCTTCGGCGGCTGGCACCTCACGGGCGACCACAATCTCTCCAGCCACAAGGCGAACGTGATGGGTCTGGCGCGGAACGGGAAGATCGAAAAGACAGCGGTGCCGCCCGGTCAGTTTTCCGACCTCGGCCTGCACCTGCTGCCCACCAGCGACATCCTGCCGCACCTCATCCACGAGCATCAGATCGGCTTCGAAAACCGGCTGGTTTACGCAATTTACACCGTACGGCAGCTAAAGCACGAGAACCGGGGGATGCTGGGCGCTGCGGCGAAGGCGGAGATCGAAGAGCGCGCCCAAGAGATGGCGCGTTACATCATGTTTGCCGACGAGGCGAAGTTTCCGAGCCGGGGGATCACGGGAGATCCGGCCTACGCGCAGGATTTCCTCCGCGACCGCAAGGTCACCAAGGCGGGACTGTCTTTGAAGGATTTCGACATGAAGACGCGCATGTTCAAGCACCGCTGTAGCTACATGCTCTACACTGACACCTGGAAACAGGCACCGAAGGAGCTGAAGGAGCGCATCTACTACCACATGGCGCTTTACCTGCGTGATCAGCCTGACGCGCAGCATGCACACCTCGCCCCCGCCGAAAGAATGGCTGTTCGTGGCATCCTCAAGGAGACAATGAACGACCTGCCCGCGTGGTGGCGGTGATCGGAAACTTCACACCATCAGCGGCGGCTGCATGTCAAAGGCGGGAATGCGGGTGCAAACGCGGCGGCCATCCGGCGTGGTCCCGAAGAAGGAACCGGTGGCGGTGCTTTCCGATTTGATGACGTGGTAGGAATTGTAGCTGAAGGTTTCTCCCGGCGAGAGATTGGGAAACTGGCCGACCACGCCATCTCCTTCGACCACCATGGTATCCCCGTCCGTGTCCTTCACGATCCATTTCCGGCCAAAGATGCGCACGGTGTCTTCCGATGCGTTGTGAATGGAGAGATGGTACACAAACGGGTGTGGCCGGTCCGGCGGAGCAGGCCTGGTAGGATCGTAGGCGATGCTGTCCACCGTGACGGTCAGTCCTGGCAGGGTGTCAAATTGCATGGTGGAGTTTAGTTCATGCGCGGTTTGCCACAAGCCGGGGTTTGCAAAAACGCGCCCGGCCCCTACCATCGACCACGTTTCATCCATGCGCACTCCCCCTATCGTTCTCACCATCGCAGGTTCGGACTCCTCCTGCGGGGCCGGAGTGCAGGCAGATTTGAAGGCCATCTCGGCCCTCGGTGGCTACGGCCTGAACGCGCTGACCAGCGTGGTGTCCGAGACGCCCGGCATCGTCTCCCAGGTGCGGTTGCTGGATGCTGAATTCATCGCAGATCAGATGCGCGTCCTGTTTGGCGGCTTTCCCATCGCGGCGGCGAAGACCGGCATGCTCGGCGGGCGCGAGCAGATTCAGGCGGTGGTCGAGACCTGGAAACAGCTCGCCCATGGCCGTATCCCGCTCGTGGTCGATCCGGTCATGGTAGCCACCAGCGGCGGACGACTGCTCGAAGACGAGGCTGTGCGCACGCTCATCGACGAACTGCTGCCGCTCGCCACACTGATCACGCCGAACATGGACGAGGCCCGCGTGCTCTGGGACCACGAGGTGGCGAGTCTTGAGGACATGGAAGCCTGTGCGCGTGAGTTGAGCGCACGATTTGGCACTGCTGTGCTGGTCAAAGGTGGTCATCTCAAGGGAGATGCCGCAGACGTGCTCTGCCACGATGATTCTCTCACCTGGCACACCGCGCCGCGCACGGCGGGCGTTCACACGCATGGCACGGGCTGCACGTTTTCCGCGTCGATCGCCACGGGTCTCGCACACGGCTTGGATTTGCACGCGGCCGTGGCACAGGCCAAGCAGTTCGTTAGCCGGGCCATCGCGCAGCATTTTGCGTGGCAAAGCAGCTGCGTGGGCATCGTACATGCTCTCAACCATCTTCAACAGACCGGCGCATGAGACGATTCGCATTCATCCTGGCCCTCGCGCCCGCCGTGTTCGCCGCCAGCGGCCCGGAATCGAAGGACATCAGCCAGGCCGGCATCCAGACCGCGTTTCGCATCCTGCAAAAGGAGTACATCCGCAGCGGCGACCTCACCTTTGATGAACTGAACCGTGCCGCGCTGGCCGGACTGCTCGAACGGCTCGACTTCGGCGCGGAACTCATCCCCCGGAAGCTTGAATCCGTGCCCGAGGCGCAGCAAGGCGTGCGTTCGGAGTTGATCCCGCCGCAGATCGCCTACCTGCGGCCCCAGGCCTTCACGGAACGTGAGACGAAGGAGGTTGAGCAGCAACTTGCCAAATTCATCGCCGTTAAGGCCGCTCATCTCATCCTCGACCTGCGCACCCCTGCCCCTCCCGGTGACTTTGATGACGCGGCTGAATTGCTCAGCCTGTTTCTCCCGAAGGGCGAGGTGCTCTTCAAGATGAAGCAGATGGACCAGTCCTCGTTCGAAACCGAAACCAACAGGCGTGAGCCGCTGTGGTCAGGTTCACTGCTGATTCTGGTCGATGATGAGACCAACAACCTCGGCGAGACCATCGCTGCTGTATTGCGGCAGCGGAAGCAGGCGCTCTTGATTGGTGGCCTCACCCGCGGCGGGGCCGTGCGCTATGAAACCGTGCCGGTGGATGCCGAATGGTCGCTGCGCTTCGCCCGTGCCGAGGTGCTGCTGGCCAATGACAGCTCAGTTTTCAAAAAAGGGCTTCAACCAGACTTTGCGGTGGATCTACCTACCAGTATCAAGCGCCAAGTCTTCGAGGCCGGGACTAACAAAACCGTCAAGAGCACCATCACCGACCAGCCACGTGCTCGCTTCAACGAGGCCTCCCTCGTCGCCAATACCAATCCTGAGCTCGACGCCTACATCCGCCGCTCCGCAGGTGAATCCCTGCCCGAGGACGCGCCCAAGCCGAGCGATTCCGTGCTGCAACGCGCCGTTGATCTCATCAATACGCGTGCGCATTTTCAGTCCGCCAAGATCGACTGGAAGCGAAAAGCCCCTGCCAGCAATGAGCCGCCCGTGCGCAAGGCCATTCCAGTGAAACCATGATGGAAATCCCCGACAAAATCGAAACCGTCGTCACGATCCGCGAGGTGATCAGTCCACTGACCTGCCACGCCGCTCTGCCCAATGGCAAAATCATCTTTGGTTTCATCTCCAAAAAAGTGGAGCAGTTCCACCTGCAAGCTGGCGGAAAAGCCCGCGTGCAGATGGATGTGGCCGATTTCTCGCGTGGCGAAATGATGGCAGCGCTATGAGGCAGTCGGTGCTTCTGGCGCGGCTTCCCCGTCAGCTTCGGTGACCACAGCCGCTTCAGCCTCCTGCTCGGTGCCTCCAGCGGATTCAACCACCGGTTCGGCATCATCCGCCACCACGGTGGCAACGTCTTGGATGGTTTCACCATCCCTAAGGCCCATGAGCTTCACACCCTGAGCATTGCGGCCCGTTTCGCGGATGTCGCAGACTCGGATGCGCACGCTCTGGCCCTTGGTGGTCATGAGCATGAGCTCGTCCTTGTCATGCACGGCCTTGGCGGCGACGACTTTGCCGGTCTTCTCAGTCACGTTCATCGTGGTGACCCCTTTGCCACCTCGATTCGTGAGGAGGCGGTATTCATCGAAGGCGGTGCGCTTGCCGAGACCGTTTTCACTAACGACGAGTACCATGGTGTCGGCCTCGTTAGTGATACAGCTCACCAGGAAGTCACCGTCATCCAACGTGATGCCACGCACACCGGCGGTATTGCGACCGATCGGGCGCAGGTTCGGGGACTCGGGATCATCCCCAGTCTCATGGAAACGGGCACACATGCCTTCGTGGGTGACAAGACAGATCTCTTTGTTGCCGTCAGTAAGCACGACATCGACGAGGTCGTTGCCCTCATCGAGCTTGATGGCGATGATGCCATCCTTGCGGTAATTTTTGAACTCTTCGAGCGCCGTTTTCTTCACCGTTCCGTCCTTGGTGGCGAAGAGCACATACTTGTCTGCCGCCCACATGGCCTCGTCCTCCTGCCCCTGGGCCTCCAGGATGAGCACTGCGGCGATTTTTTCCTCGGAGCGCAGATTGAGCATGTTCTTGATGCTGCGTCCCTTGCCCGTGCGCGGTGCTTCTGGGATCTGATGCACACGCTCCACATACATGCGGCCCGTGTTGGTGAAGAACAGCAGGAAGTCATGTAGATGAGCACTGAAGAGGTGCTCCACAAAGTCGCTGGCCTCCTCGTCGCTTTGCGCCTCCCGTGCTTCCATGCCTTTGAGACCTTTGCCGCCTCGATTTTGCAGGCGGTACTCTGCCGTGGAGGTGCGCTTGATGCTGCCCATGTGCGTCATGGTCACAACAGTCGGATCGTTCGGGATAAGGTCGATGTTTTCGATTTCGCCTTCAGCGGCTTCGATGCTCGTGAGACGCGGTGTGGCGTGCTTGAGACGAATGGCCATCAATTCGTCCTTGATGATCTGGAGCACGCGGGCTTCACGGGCCAGGATGTCCATGAAATCACGGATGCTGACCAAAACGTCGTCGTAGTCGGCTTTGATCTTGTCGCGTTCGAGTCCAACGAGCTGATAAAGACGGAGTTCAAGGATGTCTTCGACCTGCTTGTCGGTGAAGATGTATTTGTCGCCCACAATACTCGCCTGGGCACGAATCATGATGCCAAGCTGCTCGGCAGTGCTCACGGCGAAGCTGTAGGCCTTGAGACGCTCACGTGCTTCGTCGCGGTTTTTGCCATCGCGGATGATCTTGATGAAATCATCGAGATGACCGAGCGCGAGGAGCTGGGCTTCGAGTTTTTCGGCTTTGATCTCGGCCTGCTTCAGCAAGAAACGCGTGCGGCGGATGATGACCTCACGACGATGCTCAATGTAGCACGCGATTGCGTCCTTCATGCTCAACACTCGCGGTTTGCCACCGTCGATGGCGAGCATGTGGATTGAGAAGCTCGATTCGAGCGCGGTGTGCTTATAGAGATTGTTCAGCACGACCTGACCGCGTGCGTCGCGCTTGAGATCAATGACAACGCGGGTGTTTTCATCCGACTCATCGCGCACGCCGCTGATTTCCGTGATGATCTTCTCGTTCGCGAGTTCAGCGATGCGCTTCACCAGCTCCGCGCGGTTCACGTTGAACGGGATCTCGGTGATGATGATCTGCTCGCGGTTGCCATTCTCAACGATCTCCGCCTTGCCACGGGTGCGCACGCTGCCGTGGCCGGTTTCCATGTATTCACGGATGCCGTTGGTGCCGAGAATGACGCAGCCCGTGGGGAAGTCGGGGCCTTTGATGTGCGCCTGAAGCTCGCTGCAAGTGATCTGCGGATTGTCGATCTGCGCACACACCGCATCGACGACTTCGCCGAGGTTGTGCGGCGGCATGTTCGTCGCCATGCCGACGGCGATGCCCGTTCCGCCGTTGACGATGAGATTCGGGAACGCGGCCGGGAACACGGTCGGCTCGGTGAGACGTTCATCGTAGTTCGGGACGAAATCGACCGTCTCCTTCTCCATGTCAGACATCAAAGTGCCGCCCAAATGCGTCATGCGGGCTTCCGTATAACGCATGGCTGCCGGAGGATCGCCTTCCACCGAACCGAAGTTCCCTTGTGGATCGATCAACGGCTCACGAATGGCCCAGGGCTGCCCCATGTGAACAAGCGTCGGGTAAATGACCGCCTCACCGTGCGGATGGTAGTTACCCGAGGTGTCACCGCAGATTTTCGCACACTTCATGTGCTTCTTCGGCGGATAGAGCGACAGCTCATGCATCGCGTAAAGGATGCGGCGCTGAGAGGGCTTCAAACCATCGCGAACATCCGGCAGCGCACGGGCGATGATGACGGACATCGAGTAGTCGAGGAAGGAGTTCTTCACTTCTTCAGCGACAGAGATGGGGCGAATGTTGGGGTCTTGCATGGACGGAGGACGAAAGGGCTAAACGGAAGAACAGGAAGCGGGTTATTGGCCCCGGATTACACGTCAAGGTTGCGGACGTTGAGGGCGTTTTCTTCGATGAAGTGCTTTCGTGGTTCGACCACGTCACCCATGAGGATGGTGAACATGCGCTCGGCCTCGTGGGAATTGGTTTCGTCGAGCTTCACCTGAAGAAGCGTGCGCTTGTTTGGGTCCATGGTGGTCTCGAAGAGCTGCTTGGCGTTCATTTCACCCAGACCCTTGAATCGCTTGATCTCCATGCCGCGCTTGCCGATTTCCATCACCTTGTCGAGGATGCCGGGGATGCTGAAGACGGGATGCACCTTGGCGTTTTCGCCATCGCCTTCGATTACCTCGAAGAGCGGCTTGTCCTGGCTGCTGAAGTGATCGACGTGCAATCCAAGCTCATCAAGCTGCTGGAAACGCTTCTTCATGCCGTGCGCCTCATGAATTTCGATGAGGCGGGCGCGGCGATGTGACTTCGGCAATGCGGCCGCTCCGTTGCCGTTGGCATCCGCTGCGGCGGTGGGATTGGCAAAGAGATGAAGATCGCTGTTTTCGCGGGCGAAAGCGGCGAGCTGCTCGTTGCTGTGGAAGTAGTGGATGCGCACTTCGTTACCTTCGCGAATCACGACGAGGTGATGCGGCAGGTTGCCGGTGGCTTCGTCGCGAGCCTGGAGGTAATGCTCGAAATCAGCACCGTGGCGGCGGATGATGTCGGCGAATTTGGCGACGGGCACGAGAAGATCGAGGATGGCCTTGAGACGGTCGGCCGCGAGCTTGCTGCCATCAGCGATGTTGCGCAGGCTGATTTCACCGGAACCGAGTTCGAGCAGGATGGCGTCCATTTCGGCGTCGCTTTGCACATACTCCTCGCGCTTTTTACGCGTGACTTGGTAGAGCGGCGGCTGGGCGACATAAATGTGGCCGCCCTTCATGAGTTCCGGCATCTGGCGGAAGAAGAACGTGAGAAGCAAGGTGCGGATATGGCTGCCATCGACGTCGGCATCGGTCATGATGACGATCTTGTGGTAGCGGAGCTTCTCAATGTTGAAGGAACCTTCCACCTCGCTGTCGCCACCGATGCCGGTGCCGATGGCGGTGATCATGGTCTGCACTTCCTTGTTTTGAAGCACTTTTTCGAGTCGAGCCTTCTCGGTGTTGATGAGTTTGCCTCGGAGCGGCAAAATAGCCTGATTGTGGCGATTTCGACCCATCTTAGCGGAGCCACCGGCGGAGTCACCTTCGACAATGAACAGCTCGGTTTTCGCCGGGTCACGCTCGGAGCAGTCAGCCAACTTGCCGGGCAGTCCGCCACTGCTCATCGCGTCTTTGCGGATGGCTTCACGCGCCTTGCGGGCGGCTTCGCGTGATTTAGCGGCGATGATGATGTTCTTGATGATCTCGACGGCGGTGTCGGGATTCTCGTCAAAGAAGCGCAGCAGACCTTCATAGACGATTGAATTGACGACGCCTTCGACTTCGCCGTTGACCAGCTTCACCTTCGTCTGCGAGTTGAAGCGCGGATTGGTCAATTTAACGCTCAAGACGCAGATCATGCCTTCGCGGCAGTCGTCGCCCTCGATGTCAGGCAGCTTGTCTTTGAACGCCTTGGGATTGGCGCTGATGTACTGCTTCACCGACTTGGTGAGCGCAGTTTTGAGGCCGCTGTAGTGTGTGCCGCCGTCGGGATTCGGGATGGCGTTGGCAAAGCAGAGCGTCTGCTCATTGAGGCCCTTGTTCCATTGCAGCACGCAATCGACGAGAATGAACTTCTTCTTGTCGTCGATGGGCACCTCACGGCGACCGGCCAAAGCGACAGGCTCAGGATGGATTTTATCTTTATCCGCACCCATCTCGCGCACGAACTGCTTCACGCCTTCTTGATAAAAAAGCACCTCCTGCCGCTGTGGCTCGCAGCGCTCGTCGGTGAGGGTGATTTGAATACCTGGATTGAGGAAGGCCAGCTCGCGCAGGCGAACGAGCAGCCGGTCGAAGTTGTAAGTCGTGGTAACAGTAAAGATCGTCGCATCAGGGAAGAAGGAAATCTTGGTGCCGGTGGTCTTCGGATCATCGAGATCGCCAAGAACAGTCAGTGGCTCGGTCGTTTTCCCGCGCTCAAAGCCGATGGCGTGGATTTTCCCATCGCGGAAGACCTCGCACTTGAACCAGTCGGAAAGCGCATTCGTACACTTCGCGCCGACGCCGTGGAGGCCGCCGGAGAATTCATACGCGCCATCGCCAAACTTGCCGCCCGCGTGCAGGCTGGTGAGCACGAGTTCCACGGTCGGAATCTTAGCCACCTTGTGCATTTCCACCGGAATGCCGCGTCCATCGTCTTGGATCGTAATGGAGCCGTCGGTGTGAATCGTAATCCAGACGTTTTTGCAATGACCGGCGAGATGCTCGTCGATGGAATTGTCCACGACTTCAAACACGCAGTGGTGCAGGCCGCGCTCATCGGGATCGCCGATGTACATGCCGGGTCGAAGACGGACGGCTTCGAGGCCTTCGAGTTTTTGAATTTGGTCGGCACCGTAAGCCTGGTTTTCGGCCACACCGGTATTGAAAGCAGCATTCTGCTCAGGAGACTGTTCGGACATAGGATTTGAAGGGCTGACCATCGACTGAATCCGTCCATGAAACCGCTACCGGAAACGTGCTCGATGATGACCCTCTGAGACTAGCGAGATGGGGGGGCGAGCAAAGAGAATTTTGCCTCGAAACGCAGTCTTTTTCAGCTCCAAAAACCTTTCAAACAACGTCCTAAAAAACCAACCTCTCGATGATCACCGGCAGGACACCGAGACAAAGCCCATCAAGACCAAAATCACCCAGAGAGGGAGGTTGGGAGACTTCAGCCAAACACCGGTCTGCAAGACCAAAGCCTTCAAAATTCCGCCCCAAATGGGTCAAAAAAGTGGCGCACATCCACGAGCCGTGACAAGCAGAACGGCGACAGCAGACGCTTTCTAGGAGCTTAGGGCTACAGATAGGTTTGCCTCGAAACCATTTCCCCTATGAGCAAGCTACGCCGAATCTGTGTCTATTGCGGTTCCAATGCTGGACACGATCCCGCGCATCGTGCCGCCGCGCATGATTTGGGCGCGTTTCTGGCCCGCAGCGGCATCGGACTCGTTTATGG
>CAXNGR010000030.1:0-12454 GCA_964201265.1 Verrucomicrobiaceae bacterium | reverse complement strand
GGCACTTGCTTGGCGAGCACGATCTCCGGCTTTTCCGAGGTGATCTGTTTGCGGATTTCCGCCTCTGGTTCCGGCAGAATGGTGGCGAGCACTTTCGCGACGTGATCGTGGTACGCGGCGAGTGTTTCAGTGACTCCAAGCTGCTCACGCAATTCAAGCGCCTTCACACCGCGCACGGCGGCGAGGCGATGGCGCACGGTGATGATCTCGCGGAGGTGCGTGCGGTCGGTGTGCAATTCGCTGACGTCTTCGTCATGGGCGAGGTATTCACCGTTGAAGTCCTTGATGGCACCGCGATGCGCGGGCAGGGCGATGTGACGCTGGTACTTTTTAGCCGCGAGAGCCGTCAGACGCGGCGATTCTTTGATCTGGATGACGGCGAGCCGCCAGGTCACGAGCGAGAAGCCGAAGAGCAGCACAAACAGCAGCAGGAGCATGCGACGGCACACCGGGCGGTCGCGGCGGAGCTGAATTTGAGTTGGAAGCGGCTGGCTCACGGATTCTTGGGCGTGGTTTGAGCGATCGCTGGATCGGCGACGGGTGCGGACACGGCTGCTTGCATGGAAAGTGGTTTCAAGGTCAGCAGCGTGCGGGGTGTGATCGGGCGCAGCAGCGTACCGGAGCTGGTGAGGCGCGGCTGCACCTTGTCACGTGTGAGCAGCGTCTCGATGCGGTTGTTCAAGGCGAGGATCTCGGCATTTAAGAGGCGCATCTCGGACTCGACCTTGCGTTGCTCCTCACCCAAAGCGCGGACGCGGTTCTTGCTGACGACGATGCCCAAGCCCACGAGCGCGAGCGAGGAAACGACAATGATAATGGCCGTGAGCGCGGGCAGGCCCAGGCTGTTGCGGTAGCGATTATGCGGACGAGGTTTCATGAGGGAAGACGTTCGGCCACTCGCAGCACGGCGCTGCGGGCGCGGGGGTTGAGTTCGATTTCCTCGGGTTTGGCCTGCACAGGCTTGCGGGTGATCAGCTTGAGCAAGTAGTCAGGATTTTTGCGCGCCTCGGGCCATTCCGGGCGGTCGATGAAAGGCGCGGAGAGGTGCTGCAGCGTTTGTTTGACGATGCGATCCTCCAACGAGTGGAAAGAAATCACCGCGAGGCGACCGCCGGGCTTCAACCAGCGCGGCGCGGCGGCCAGGAAGTCGTGCAGCGCGGCGAGTTCGTCGTTTACGGCGATGCGGAGCGCCTGAAACACCAGCGTGGCCGGATGGCGCTTGCCGCGCTTCGGTGATGCGGCGGAGACGATCTCGGCGAGCTGCAAAGTCGTCTTAATAGGACGTGATGCACGCGCCTTGAGGATGGCGCGGGCAATGCGGCGGGCGTTTGGCTCCTCGCCATACTCGAAGAAAATGCGTACAAGCTCGGCTTCATCCGCTTGGTTCACGATGTCGGTCGCGCTGACTGGCGCGTCGGTGTCCATGCGCAAATCGAGCGGTCCGTCGCGCATGAAGGAGAAGCCTCGGATGGCATCATCAAGCTGATGACTTGAAACACCGATGTCCACCAGCATTCCATCGAAGCCTGAAACGCCGGTTTCCTCGACGATCTGAGGGAAGCGGCGGAAGTTGCCGCGCAAGGCACAAAACTGGGCCGCGAAGGGCTTCAAGCGCTCGGTGGCGTGTTTCAGCGCGTTCGTGTCCTGATCCATCGCGACGACACGCGCTCCATGCTGCAGCAGCGCTTCAGAATGACCGCCACCGCCCAGCGTTCCGTCAAAAAACAGCTTCCCAGGTGCGGGCTGCAGCAAATCAATGACCTCTGCCAGCAGTACCGGGGCGTGATAAAAAGGCAGGTTGCGTGAAGAAAACTCCGGCGGCTCGGATTCCGGCAGAGTCCCCCCTCCCCCGCCTCCGGGCCGCGTCACCAGCGTGCCACGCCCCCAGGGCATCAGATCATCCATGGCATCCGCCGTGCCAAACCAAGGCCAGCTCCCGACTTGAGAAAATCCAATCAATCTGGAAATCCTAGCAAGCCATGCCCGCGTGAATCCCGCCTTCTTCCGATAAGACCGGTCCAAGGTGTGCGGGAGGGCAAAGCCAACTGCGGGTGTTGCGTTCATGAAAAGAGCAGCATCGAAAGGCGAAACGCCTGAAAAAAGGCGAAGAAAGGCCACGAAACTAAAAAATTAACTAGTCCTTATAATCTAAGGCGTGCCCCCTTGGCAATCGTGTATTTTCAGAATTTCACTTTTGAATACAATTACTCTAAAGCTGTTCATTCGATCATTCGTAGGTTTTAGAGATACCCTAAAATGATCGCATTTCGAAAGCGCTTCAGTTTGCCGCACTAGCCTGCCTCAATGAGCCTGAAAGCGCTCTCATTCAGTCTAAAATTGACGAACTCCTGCTCCAAACGGCTGCCTATGCCTGTGGATAATTAGCAGCGTCGCCCCAAGAGGAATCTCGACAGACTACCAGTAGTATTGCTAGCCTCGCGGAAATTGAAACAATTCTGACCCACCGAACACCATGGCTAAAAAACCTGCTCCCAAAAAGGCTCCTGCCAAAAAGCCCGTCGCAGTCAAGAAACCCGCTGCCAAAAAGCCGGTGGTCGTAAAAAAGCCTGCCCCCCCAAAAGCGCCGGCGGCCAAAAAGCCCGTGGTTGCAAAAACTAAACCCGCGCCCGCGCCTCCAGCCATCAAGAAGCCCGAGCCAGCACCGGTGGTGAAGCCCGCTTTTGAAGCACCCGTCCCTAAGCCAGCCGCGCCCCTTGTCAGCGCTCCTGCACCCAAGCTGGTGATGAAAACAGGAGCTGGAGGAGCCACATCTCTCACCGTCTCCGCCCAGACCTCCGCAGGGGCTGCCGCGAATGGCAACACGCATCCCGCCAACATTCTCGTTCTCGTCAGCAGCGGTGGCTGGCCTGTGACAGAGCTCACTAAGGATCACTTCACGCTCATGGAGTACTTCGAGGTTCCAGGCCAGCAGGCTCCTTTCAGCAACAACATCACCTCTTTCCGCAACGTCGGCACCGGGGCTTACCTCCTTCAAGTCAAGCCGATCAATGGCGCACCGTGGCGCAGCGGCCATCATCTGGCGCAAATTCTCGTTTCATCTTCGGACGACCGCCAGGGCCAGTGCGCGGCAAAGCTGATCATCCGCTGATGGCGGATGATGATTCGTTATCGACAGTCGAAACAGCTCCGCTAGCATGCGCTGCATGAACCGCCGCTCCTTCCTCGCGCAAACCGTCGCCACCACTGCTGCCGCATCGTTTTCCCAGGCCGCCACCGGCTCAAAGCTCGCCATCGGCCTTGATCACTTCGCCATCCGCGCCACGGGATGGAAGGCGGCACAGTTCATCGACTACGCAGCTTCGTTGAAGCTGGACACGATGTTCATCTCCGAGCTGCCGGTGTTTGAAAACTTCGAGGAAGCCTACCTGAAAAGCCTCAAAGAGCAGGCAGACCGCGCTGGATTGAAGCTCTACGTCGGCACCGGCAGCGTGTGCGAAAGCTCAAACACCTGGAAGCCCGCGAACGGCACTGGCGCTGAGCATCTGGCCCTCACCATCAAGGTCGCGAAGGCGCTCGGCTCACCCGTCGCCCGCTGTTACCTCGGCAATCAGAAAGACCGTGGTACCGACGGTGGCATCGAAAAACACATCGAAAACACGATCAAAGCGATCAAGGCCAACCAGTCTCTGGCTGAAGGAGAGGGCATCAAGATCGCCATCGAGAACCACGCGGGCGACATGCAGTCGCATGAATTGAAAGCGCTCATCGAAGCGGCTGGAAAAGGCTACGTCGGCGCAAACATCGACCCCGGCAATGCCGTCTGGGCACTCGAAGAGCCCATGCTGCATCTCGAAACGCTCGGCCCACTCACCGTTTGCAGCAGTGTGCGCGACAGCATGCTGTGGGAGGACGAAAACGGCGCTGTCGTCCAATGGACTGCCGTCGGCGAAGGCCTCGTCGATTTCAAAGCCTACGCCAAGCGCTTCGCCGAACTCGCCCCCGGAGTGCCCTTGCAGGTGGAGACCATCTCTGGTTTCGCGCGACCCTTCGCCTGGAAGCAGGACGAGTTCTGGAAGATCTTCCCCAACCATCGCGACACGCCGATGTTCAAAGCCTGGCTCGACATGGCAAAGCGTGGCAAAAAGATCGACAGCTTCAAAGCCCCCGACGGCCCCGGCAAAAAAGACGCCGAGATCGCCTACCAAAAAGGCGAGTTCGAGCGCAGCATCACCTGGCTGCGAGCGAATGCGTGATTGCACATTTCTTTTTCCGCGATACATCGCAACGTCAGTAACGCGTGGATAGCTCAGTGGTAGAGCGGCTCGTTTACACCGAGTTGGTCGGGGGTTCGAATCCCTCTCCGCGCACCATCTTCCGCGCCTCATGCCCGCCTGCCAGATCGAGGATTATCAAGACACGCCGCAGGCACGCGCCGAACTCATCCCTTGGCTGGTCGCCACAGAACCCAGGCCGATGAGTGCCGAAACCTGGGGCAGACGGCTGGTCCACTGGTGGAATGACAATCCTTTTGCCAGCCTGCGGAGCGAACGTGGCTGGGTGCTGCGGCACGAGAGCCGCATCGTCGGCTTTCTCGGTCTCATTCCCACCTGCTATGCAGTGAACGGGCGGTCAACCTCTGCCGTCATCGCCTCTACTTGGCGCGTGGATGAGCCCCATCGCAACGCGAGTCTGCCCATGCTTGTGAAGTTTCGGCGACTGGCTGCCGACACGCTCATCGCCGACACCACGCCCACCCCCAAGGTGAGGGACATACTTCAGCGCGGCGGCTGGATCTGCCAGATGGACATCCAGCGGCGTTTCGTGCCGCTCGGTTTTCTGGCAAAAATGCTCCCAGGCCGTGCTTGGCCCGTTTTGCCGCCAGGACTCCGCATTACCCGCGATCCAGCGGAGGTTCAAAGCATCGCCGCCTCCTGCATGTCTTCCCACGGCATCGAAAAATGGATCACGCCCGAGTATCTGCGCTGGTTTGCCTCATCGCCCATGCGCAGGCACGAGTTCATCGGTGCCATGGATCACGCAGGCAGCCTCTCCAGCTACCTGTTTCTCACCCCGAAGCGCATTCGAGGTCTTCCTGCTTGGATGGAGATCGACCACTTCACGACGGCTGCCACGAACGAGGAACTGCATGCCCTCGTTGGAGAGCTGGTGCGCAAGCCGTCCCTGCTAGGCCGTGAGCGGCTGCTCTCCCTGGCTGCTTTTCCTGGCGACTCCGCCTGGGATGACGCGCCCGTGTTGCATCAGCGCCCGGAGCAAGTCTGCCACTGCTTCGGCATCCCCGGCACTCTCAAGGAACTGCCCAAGCGCACCGTCCTCGCCGAAGGCGACTGGGGCTTGTGATTATCTTCATCACAGCTTCAAACCGCACTGTAGTCCCGCCTTCAGGCGGCTCTGGAAAAAGTCACACCAGCTTCTCAATGACCGCCAGCAGATGATTGCCAGTCGCAAACGTGTCCACCGTCATCATCTCATCGGGAATCTGCACGCCGAGCTGGCTTTCGATGTCCATCAGCAGGTCGATCGACGCCATCGAATCCAGCCCAAGCTTGCCCAAATCCTCGTCCATGGGCACTGCGTCACCTTCCTTGAGAAAGCGCAGGCGCGGGCGGAGGATTTCCTGGAGTTTGGGGGCGAGATCAGTGGGGGTCATGTCTTTGGGGCCATAACAAAGGTTCACAGCCCGCGCAAGTTCGTGTGCCAGCAGGGCAGATGCCAGGTTTCCACCTCCTCCGCGCCGCGATACGCCACTTCGGCCGGTGTTTCATGGCTCAGGAAGCCCAGCAGGCTCGCCGTCAGGCCATAGGCTCCGACATTCGGCACCGCCAGCACATCTCCCCCCTCGACGGGTGCCATTTTCTGCCCACGCGCCAGACTGTCCAGCGGGCTGCACAGCGGCCCCACCACATCCACCACGATCTCGCCCTCACGCTGTGCCGTGAGGTTCTGCAACGTGATAGCTGCGCGTGGGATGCGCCCCAGGCCCGACATGCCGCCCAGGTGATGAATCCCCGTGTCCACCACCACATCGGTCTTCTTCCCCGCCTGCTTCACATCCAGCACCGTGGTGAGCAGTGTCCCGGAGCTCGCGCTCAAATAGCGACCAGATTCAAAGCAAAGCTGCGCCTTCCCATGCAACGGTGACGCCTTCCACACCGCGTCCAAAGCCTCGCGCAAGCCGCTCAACTCGGGCGCACTCGCATCACTCGCATACGGCCATGGAAACCCACCGCCAGCATTGATCACAGCGCATTCAAAACCCACGGCCTCCGACACACGAACCGCCGTCTCCAGCGCGCACTGCGTGTTCTTCGCCAGCGCCTCCACCGAGGCCACCTGCGTGCCAAAGTACACATGCACGCCGCACAGTTTCAAACCGGGCAGCTTCAGCCGCTCCGCCGCGCCTGCGGCCAGCAGCAGCGTCTCATCAAACCCAAACTGGCTCTCCACCCCGCTCATCGCCAGTCGTGCGTCAGGAGCCTGCGCAGGGTTAACTCGAAGCATCACGCTCACTTCCACGCCAGCCTGCTGCGCCAGTTGGGAAATCCGCGCCGCATCGGTGAACGACTCGCAAGAAAACATCCGCACGCCTTGGCTCAATGCCGTCTCAATCACCTTCTCCGTCTTCCCAGGTCCGCCCAGCACGATCTCAGCCTCGAAACCCGCGTTCTGCGCCGCCATCAACTCGCCTGCTGAAGTGATCTCCGCCCGCACACCCGCCAGACGCAGTTCACGAGCGATGGCAGGCAGCGGGTTCGCCTTAAACGAGTAATACAACCGCGATCCCTCCGGCAAACCCGCCTGCAATTCCGCCGCACGCCGCGCCACGGCATCCAAATCATAGGCAAACAGCGGCGATCCATGCGCGGCGATCAGTTTTCGGGCAAGCTCAGCATCCATGACTTCAATGACACTCGTTTCAGCGTTGTTGGAAAGCGCAAAAGACAAGTCCTACACCTTCCGCCGCCACCGCATGCCCAGCGCCACGCTCCACTGATACTTCCGCGCATGCTCGCGGATTAGGAACGGCATGTCGCAGGTCTTCGAGAGATCAAAATGCGGCTCTAGCAGTGATGTGAGCCATTCCCGCGTCGAACCCTGCGGCCAGTTGCCACGCGGCGTGAATTCTTCGAGCCAGGTGCAGGGCGTTGTAAGCAAAAGCTGCCCGCCGGGCCTCACCAAACTCGGCAGCCGCTCGATAAGTTTCAGCGGATCGGTCAAACGGCACAACAAGTTCGCCGCATGCACGATGTCGAAGTCGCCGAGATCACTGCGCAGGTTCATCGCGTCTCCCTGCTCAAAGCGCACACGATCCCGCCTCAGATTCTCCGGCACTTTGGCAACCAGCGCCGTCCTCGCGCTGCCTTCGTCGACGCGCTCGTATTCCATGCTGCCATCACGCGCCAATGCCGCCGCCGCATCGACAAAGCTCTGCGAGTAGTCGATGCCCAACACGCTCACGCCGAAGTTCGCCAGCTCAAAGCTCGACCGCCCCACCGCGCAGCCCAAATCCAGCGCCACCGCTTCACAAGGCGTGCGCGGCAGATCTATCAACTCCATCACCGTCCGCACCGGAAACCCCAGGGCCTCACGCGGCCCGCTTTCCCATGGCAGCACCTCCGCAGGCTGGCCGTAATGAAACAGCAGGTATTCGTCGAGCAGGCGGCGGGTTTCGTAAATGTTCATCAGAGGTGTCTCTTATTCCGCCGCCAGCGCGTCCAGCAAGTATTTCGAGGGCTGGAAGTGCTCGTTGAGGACGGTGATCTTGCCATCGCGGAACATCCGGGTCTGTTTGATGTCGAAGTTCGGCGTCTTGTGCGGCGCGAAGAGGATGTCGTCGTGCGTGGCGTTCTGATGGCGCTTGAACTTCTGCGGCGTGATGTGGCCGCCGAGATGGTCGTCGCGACCGGTGGCGAGGTGGCAGGTGCCGAGCACTTTTTCATCCTGGATGTCCGCGCCGGACACGGGAAGCACCTGCGTGCCAAATCCAAGCTCGCCCAGCACGCCGGTCATCGGGTCGTCAGCGAGTTTGGCGTTGTGCTCGTCGATGGTGCTTTGTTTGCCAGCGATCAGCTCCGCTTTGATGATGCAGCCGCCTGTCACGGTGAGTTTGCCAAGTGTGCCGTCTTCGTATTTGAGCGGGAAGGTGCCTTCTGCACCCGTGGGCACGAAATAGACCTCGCCCGCAGGCAGATTCGCGATGTCAGGCGTGTCGCCTTGGCAGAGGCCGTGGCTCTTCTGCGCTTCCTGCTGGTTCAATTCGAGACGCACGGTCATGTCGGGACCGTTTTCGACGGTGAAGTCGATCTCCACCCAATCCGCACGCGTCATGGCACGGCGCAGCTTCTCAGCATCCACACTGACGTCTTCGTAATCGACGGCGAGACCCGAATTGAGGATCACATCATTCACGCCATGCAGGGTGGCGCCTCGGAAGCCATACTGTTTCGCGAAGGCCGTCAGCGGCGCAGTGGCGCTGAAGGTGGAGATGCAGAGGATGATGTCGTAATTCGGATAGATGTCGCGTTCGAGACTCAGCTCTTTGCCGCTCATATCGACACAGAGATCAGGCAGATCGAGATTGCTACCCGTCGTCTGCGTGTAGGCATACATTTCGCAACCTTTGAGCACCAGCTCGTCTGCCACGCCGTTCTTGAGGCCAAGATGAAAGTTCTCGTAGGCCTGACGTTGCACGGCCCGAGCCGGGTTTTTCAAGAAGGCGTGATCCTTCGCCTCGGCGAGATCTGGCAGGTCGATGAGGATGCAGATCTTGCGACCAAAAGTGGGTTTGAAAACGGTGCCGAGAAGGCGGGACAGGTCGAACTTGGGAAACTGGCGACCCTTGGCGGTGGACTGAACGGTTGGCATGGGAGCGGCGATCATAGGCATGTGGGAGAGTGAGGCAAATACGGCCTGCATAATCATGCTGGACGCCACAAATCATCAGCGCGCGCCAAATTGATCCCACAGGAGTTTGATCACCATCGCGAAGACGACGGTGATGAAAATGACACGAATGAACGGCGCACCATGCCGGATCGCCATCGAAGCCCCAAGCCGCCCGCCGATGAGCTGGCCGGCGATCATGGCAAACGCGATGGGATAATGCACGCGGTCCGAAATCACGAAGACAAGCAGCGAGGCCATGTTGCTGGTGAGATTGACCACCTTCGTAAACGCCGTGGCTCGCGTGAGTTCAAGCCCGAGCAGCGAGATGCAGGCCATCGTCCAAAACGTGCCGGTCCCTGGGCCAAAGAAGCCATCATAAAAACCCAGCACGCTGCCTGCGAGACAAGCGAAGGCCACGAGGCTCAATATCGCCTTCGCTGCTGTCTTTCCCAGTCCCGGACTGAGTAGCACATACACCGCAATGCCCAGCAGCATCCACGGCACAATCTTCTTCAGCACCTCATTGCTCACCTGCGTGACCGTCCAGGTGCCGAGGCATGCAAAGACAAACGTCACGAGCACCGTGAGCCGCACCTGCGGCCAGGAAACGAGTCCCGCCTTCGCATACCGCCGCACGGCCATCAGCGTTCCCCAGGTGGACTGCATCTTGTTCGTGCCGAGCGCCATCTGCGGCGGCAGTCCGGCCCACAGCAGCGCTGGCACCGAGATCAAACCACCACCGCCCGCGATGGCGTCAATGAAGCCAGCGCTGAGTCCGGCAAGAAACAGGAGTGTGATGACCTCCCAGCTCATGATTTGCGGCCGAGGATGCGATCCATCGAGTCGGAGGTCTGCCAGATCAGCGCCTCGGGGTAATGGGGATACGGGTGGAAGTATTCGAAGGTCAGGAAGCCTTTGTAGCCGGTCTCGGCAAGCGCGTCGGTGACGGCTGGCCAGTTAGTGGTGCCATCGAGCAGCGGGCGGAAGGTTTCGAGGCTGAAGTCGGTGCCTTTTTTCGTAAATTCCTTCAGGTGGACGTTCTTGGTGCGGTTGCCGAGCACTTTGGCCCAATGCTCGGGGAACTGGAACATGCTGATGTTCCCCGTGTCGAAATGCACGCGCACATGCTCGCTGCCGATGCCGTCCACAAAGGTATTCATCTCCATCGGCGTCATGAGGTAGCCGTTGAAAAAGATGTTTTCGATGTTGAGGCAAACCTTCAGCTTCGCGGCCTGCTTTTCGAGCTGGCCAATAGCTTCCTTCGCACGCGCATCGCACACATCATTCGCCACCGGCTCGTGATCCGTGCGCCACGGGATGTGCACCGCTCCCGGCACGACGAGCACATTCTCCACACCGAGGTCATGCGCACATTGCGCGATCTTTCCGGCCAGTTCGATGCCTTGAGCACGCTTTGCGGGATCGTTGCTCGTCAGCGGATACGGCCAAAACAGGAACGAACACAGCCCGCTGATCTGGATGCCGATCTCGTCGGCCATTTTGCGGATCTTCACATAATCCGCCGTGCCGTGTTTCGGCGAGAGGTCGTTGTCGAGATCGTAGTTCAGTTCGATGCCGTCGAATCCGGCGTCCTTCGCGAGTTGCAGGCACTCCCGCAGCGTCATGCGCTCGGGATACGGAAACGCCCACAGGTTGATCGACTTGAGCATCTCATACTTCTTTGTCGAACCGCGTCGCGCATCCGGCGCAGAAGGTGCAGCCTTGGCAGGCTCAAAGGCGAGGGAACTGAGTCCCACAGAGGCCATGGTGGCTTTCAAGGCGTCGCGGCGGGAAAGGAAGTCAGGAGGCGGATTCATCCGGTGATGCAATCAGAAGAGATCGGCTCCGGCAAGGAAGTTTCTCATCAGCTCTCGCCACGAAGCGCTCACTGAGCCTTGGTTGCCATTCATTTCTCGATTGCGGCGGGGCGGTTCAGGCTCAGCATGATCCATGATTTTCCGCCCATGGCCGCTGCTGGCCCTTTTGAGCACGGCCATGGCCTTCGAGGCGCTCAAACCGCACCCGAAGGCCGTTCCAAACATCCATCCGCCGGGCGAGGTGGATCGACCGGAGATGGTGAAGTTCATCGTGAGTGATCCAGCGTCACTGCAGGGCATCGTGGTGGATGAGACGGCGGCAGAGCTGGTGGGAGAATGGCAATACTCGACCCACACACCGCCCTACGTCGGACTCGGTTACCTGCATGACATGAAGGCGGGCAAAGGGGCCAAGTCGGTGACATTCACGCCGGATCTGCCGAAGGCGGGCTGGTATGAGGTGCGGTTGGCCCATTGTTTCAACGTGCGGCGCTCCACGAAGACACCCGTGACCATCCATCATGCCGATGGCGACACGACGGTGCGAATCAATCAGCAGGCTGAACCCGCGCATGATCACCTCTTCCGCACGCTCGGCACGTTTCGTTTTGAAGCAGGGCGCAAAGGTTGGGTGCGTGTGTCAAACGACGGCACGGAAGCGAGCAAGGTCGTCATCACCGATGCCGTGCAGTTTTTGCCGGTGGCTGGGAATTGAAGAGGCGGATGACGCTGCCAATTCGAGCCTTCTCAGCGTCCGGCGAGGTGATCGGCTTGGTCAAACTCCATGAGTTTGCGTTTCCATGCCTCTGCGGCTGCAGTTCCTTCAGTGGTTTCGACAAACTGAGCCATGCGCTCAATCGCATCGCGCATGTGATGCCGTTCCTCTCCAGGAATGGTCTGTGAATGCTTTTGCAAGCCGTCGTAGCCGGAGCGCAGCAGCGGTCCGGCCTCATGCGGCTTCTTTTGCGCCAGCAAAGCGCCACCCAGCAGGCTTTCGGTACTGAAACGCTGCCAGTCTCTGGGCTGGTGTTTGATTCGCAGGGCCAGTGACTCCCGCAACACGGTCTCGGCATCGACCGGTCGGCCTGTTTGCAGCCAGAATTCCCCCAGATGCGCCGTGGCCTCTGCGAGGCTGGGGGGCGTCAGTTTTGGGCGAGTGCGCTCGGTTTTCAGGATTTCGTGGAGCAGGCTTTCTGCCTCCGGCAGGCGCCCCTGCTCCTGCAAAGTCTCCGCCAGGATTTGCATCGTACGCAGGGTGTCAGGATGGGCTGCTCCGAGGCTGAGCCGCTGGATATGCAGCATCTCGCGGCAGAGCTTTTCAGCCTCCACATGCCGGGCATGGCTGCGCTGTAGAATCGCCAGCGCGAGCATCTGCTCCAGCGTGTCAGGATCACCCGCGCCGTAGTTGCGTTTCATGATTTCAAACGCCTCAAAATGCAGTGCTTCCGCCTCAGCACGTCGGCCTGCGGCGGCGTGGGAACGCGCCAGTCGGCGCATGGCCAGCAAAGTTTGCGGGTGGCTGCGGCCTAGGGAACGCGCATTGATGTCTAGCACGTTCTGTCGCAGCTCTCCTGCCTGCGCATGCTTGCCATGGCGCTCGAAGGACTGCGCGACGACCTCGGTCTGCTCTAGCGTGTCCTTGAGGGCAGGTCCGTGCAGGTTTTTCAGGATTTCCAGCACGTCGAGATGCACGGTTTCGGCGGCGGCTTTCTGCCCGTCTTCCTCAAAGGTCTCCGCCATGCTCTTCATCGTCTGGAGCGTCTTGGGATGCT
>CAXNGR010000029.1:0-12493 GCA_964201265.1 Verrucomicrobiaceae bacterium | reverse complement strand
CAAAGCGGTCGATGCCGCCCACCGTGTAAACCCCCGTCCGTGCCCCATACTGGCCGGACATCAGCGCTGCGCGTGTCGGCTGGCAGTTCTGGCAGTGGTGATGACTCGTCAGCCGTAGGCCCTGCGCTGCCAGTTTGTCGATGTTCGGTGTCTCGTAATACTTGGAGCCAAAGCAGGCCAGATCCGTGTAGCCCAGGTCATCCGCCATGATGAAAATCACATTAGGCTGGTCTGAAGCGGCGCGGACGAAGGACGAAAGCAGGAGGAGAAACAGGAAACAGCGGGTCATGCGCCCGTGAACGCAGCCCAGACCCGCCGGATTGCAGCATTCTCAGCATGAGCGGGCCTGTGTGCATCGTTTGGCTCGTCCCATGCTTCGATTCGTTCTGCTTCTCTGCCTCTGCTCCATCTTTGGCCATGCCGCCGATCTCAAACCCGGCGTGCGCAGCACCATCACCTTCCAGGAATCGCCGCCGCACTCCGACCCGCTCGAACTCAAGCTGCGCCTCAGCGCCGTCGAGACACCGCTGGCCTACGACGTGAAGAAAGAGACTTTCGACATCCTCCTGCCGAAAAGCTACCGCGCCAGCGAGCCGCACGGCCTGTTCATTTGGATCAGCGCTAGCGACAAACCCGTCATCCCGGCGGAATGGGAGGCAGTCTTCGCTGACAAGAAGATCATCTTCATCGGTGCACACAAATCCGGCAACCCGCGCAGCGTCTTTGACCGCATGCGCCTAGCCATCGACGCCAACTACAACGTGCGACAGATCGCCAACATTGATCCCGCCCGTGTCATCGTCTCCGGCTTCTCCGGTGGCGCTCGTGTGGCCAGCATGCTTGGTGTTTGTTACGCAGACATCTTCCCCGCCACCCTCTGCTGCATGGGCGTGAACTTTTACACCGACGTGGCGACTCTCGACGGCAAACAAACCTTTCGTCTCGGCTACCTGCCGCACGACGACTTCGTGAAAATCGCGAAGACCGAGTGTCGCTACGTCCTCATCACCGGCGAGAAAGACTTCAACCTCGGGAACACCCAGGCCGTGTTTGAGAATGGCTTCAAAAAGGAAGGCTTCAAAGCCGTCGAGATGCTCAACATCCCCGGTCAGGGCCACGCGCATCCGAAAGCCGAGTGGTTCAAGAAAGCGATCGAGTTTCTGGACGCGAGGAAGTGAAAGCAGGGGCCAGCGCTTGCGATCAAGCTGCCAAACTTTCTTCTCAGCGTAACGAGTGGATTCCCGGAGATCCTAAAACCAGCCGCACACGAGCTTCACAAAGCGCAGGCCTTCGGTCGTGAGCTTGCCTGTGCTGCCACTGCCGGTGACGCAGCCACGGGTGTGGAGGTAATGCGGGATGCCTGCGTCCTTGACCCAGGTGACGACGGGTTGTGAAACGGCGGTGCTGGAGGCCTTCACCGCCAGCGGCAGCCCCCAGCGGCTGAAGGTGACCTCCCAGCTCACGGGTTTGCCCGCAGGAAGGCCGCCATCCACGAGCCAGGGGTAGTTTTTCACGATCTCCATCGTGGCATCACTAGGCACAGCCACGCGATAGCCGCTTTCCGTGGCGCGCACAGCTCCAGCAGGGGTGATGGCCGGATCTTTCTGCTGCGCGAGGTAGAGCGCCTGCAAATCCAGGCCGAGGAGGTTCATGCCATTGAAGACGCCATGATGATTCGGCGTGGCAAAACCCGCAGCATGCCATTCGTCGAAGCGGCTGGAGAGAAACAGGTTCAGCTCCACATGCACATGCGCCCGGCGTTGATCGATGCCGCTGCCGGTGTAGCCGAGGGTGCCCAGCGAGGCCCCAGCCTTCACCATCTGCCCGGCGGTGACGTGGGCTTCACGCAGATGCGCGTAGAGGGAGTAAAACGAGCCCTGGCCCCAGTCATGCCGCACCACGACGTAGCGACCGTAGTTGCTCAGATTCGACGCGGCGGTGACGTAGGCCACGAGTCCGTCGGCGATGGCACGTACTTCGTCCTGCGGATTTCCCTGCGCATCCCGCCGCAGCGGCTTGATGTCGAGACCTTCGTGAAAACGTGCGTAGGCGATGCTTTTGCCAATGCGGCGCGGATCACGCACGAAGCCGAACTGCCCGCCTTCCCACGGGGTTGTTTGCGCGCCTTCAAAATTGCGGTCCACAAACTGGAAAAACGCGTCTGGTTGCTCAAACAACGCACGGTTATCCGTGGGCAGCAGGAGGTTTTGTGCCTGCGTGGAAGGCAGCACGATCCAGAGACCGAGCAGGATACCAAGGAAACGAGTCATCAGTTGCCGGGGAGGGTGTAGCCTTCGAGCGGAATGTCCCGGGTCTTCGGACCACGAATGATGCCGCGCTCCATGTCGCGTTGGGCCTTTTTCTCGGCGGCGGCGGCCTCTTTCCCAGCACGGCGGGCGTCGAGCTTTTCCTTGTCGGTGGAGGGCAGCATGTCCATCCAGCGGGAGGAGGATTTCATGCGGTTCAGGCGCGGGTAGAACTTGTCCATCTCCTTGATGGTCGCGTCGGAAACGCCACGCCAGATGGTGAAGCGACCGTCGGTGACAGGTTGGTCGAGCTGCACCATGTCCACCGGCACCGCATTGATCATGGTCAGCATGATCATGCCCTGTTGCAGGCGAGAGGCGGCCTCCAGGTAGTTTTTGCCCTTGGCATCGAGCTGCAGCAGCAGGCCGTTGCCCTGGCCTTCATCGGCGGGAAACGGCTGAAACCCGGCGATGCTGCGCTGGCTGAACTCTGGCACCTTCTTGAAAATCATCTCCTGCCCATCGATGGGCAGCCGCATGATCTCGCTGGGATGCTCGATCGCGTCGGTCTGCACATGGCAGGTGATGAGCACTTTGTTCTCACGTAGCAGCTCGCAACTGGCCAGCAGACCGCAGACAACCGTCATCGAAAAAGCGCGCAGAAGATTTTTCATTCGCTCATCAAACCAAAGCCGCGCCCGCTTTGCAACCCTGGAGGCAGAAAGCGGCGCGAAACTTCCCGCCGGGAGCACCCATCGCCTGATTTGACAAGAACACGAATCACCGGACTGTCCGCCCACCACGCCGCCATGCCAGAATTTGTACGCACCCTCCTCACCCAGGCCGAGATGGCCGCAGGAGTGGCTGCTTTGGCAAAAAACATCTGCGAAGCAAATGCAGGAGCGGAGAGCATCGCCCTCGTGGGCGTTTTCACGCGCGGTGTGCCGCTGGCGCAGCGCATCGCGGCGGAGATCACGAAACTCGGCTGCATGAAGGTCCATTTTGGTACCATCGACATCACGCAGTATCGCGATGACCTCAGCACCTTCCAGATGGTGCCAAAGCTCGAAGGCTCCGACATCCCTTTCGACCTTGATGGCATCAATGTGGTGCTTTGTGACGAGGTCATCTACACCGGACGCAGCGTGCGCGCCGCGCTGGATGAACTACTCAATTTTGGCCGCCCCAAACGTGTACAATTGGCCGTGCTGGTGGACCGCTGCGGGCGTGAGTTCCCCGTTCAGCCGGATTTTTCCGCGCTCAAGGTCACTTTGGCTCCCGGCGAGCGCGTGGCAGTGCGTTTTGAAGAAGTGGACGGCCAGGACGCCTGCACCGTGCAAACCCAAGCCTCACCGAGATGACCCCGCGCAAAGACCTCCTCGACATCGCCTCGCTCACGGATGAGGAAATCGCGTTCGTGCTCGACAACGCCGTGCCGTTCAAAGACCTCTTCAAACGCAGCGTGAAGAAAGTGCCCACGCTCAAGGGCCAGACGATGCTCACGCTGTTTTACGAGCCGTCCACTCGCACGCGCTCCAGCTTTGAAGTCGCCGCCAGCCGCCTTTCCGCCGACGTGACGCATTTCGACATCGAATCGAGCAGCGTGGTGAAAGGCGAGTCCGTGCTGGACACCGTCGAGACCCTAGAGGCCATGCGCGTCGATTACATCGTCGTGCGGCACAAGCAGGCCGGCATTCCGAACCTCATCGCCAAAAACACCCGAGCCAGCGTCATCAATGCCGGTGACGGCTGGCACGCGCATCCCACCCAAGCGCTGCTGGATGCCTTCACGCTGCGCGAGATTCACAAAGACCTGCGTGGCTGCCGCGCTTTGATCGTTGGCGACATCCAGCACTCCCGAGTCGCCCGCAGCACCAGCCTCATCTTCCGCCGCCTCGGCATGCAGGTGGCCTACCTGGCCCCCGGCTCGATGATGCCGCGTGAAGTTCCTCCGGAAATCCCGCAGTTTGGCAACTGGCGCGACGCCTTCGACTGGAAGCCCGATGTCATCTACCTCCTGCGTGTGCAAAGCGAGCGCCTTGATGAGCCCTTCTTCCCCAGCGCCGCCGAGTATCACAAAAACTACGGCCTCACCAACGAGCGCGTCGAAATCCTGCGTGAGCGCGGCCTCCACCTCATGCATCCCGGCCCCGTGAACCGCGGCGTCGAGATCACCGACACCGGCATGAACTACGAGAAGTGCCTCATCAATCAGCAGGTCGAAAACGGCATCGCCGTGCGCATGAGCGTGCTCTACTGGCTGCGGCCGGGGGCGGTGGAGTAATTCACCAGTGAGATCATCCATGCCTTGGGGGCATTTTCAGAAGATCAATCTTGAGGTTTTGAAATGCCTGAATCTTGTCACGAAAAAGCATCTCATAACCGCTAGGATCATAGTATCGCAAAACCATCTCGTTGCCTTTGAAGAACATTGACGTCAGGTCGATCCAAGCATCGACAGGAATATCTCCATCGATTCGAAAAAGTTTAGGTTTCTGATCGGCTCTTGGCTCTTTTGGCAAGTTTGACTCAAGTCGGCGACGGTAAGATCCAAGTGATTCATATACCTTTGCAGCGCCGTCGAAATGTCGAATCGTCTTCTTCCGAGTGTCTCGCTCCGAATGAATGTAACGGGTTATTCTGAAAGAATCATATGAGACTTCTTCAGGTGTAAGTTCTTCGATCTCGAAAGATTTTATCCCCGACTTTTGATCGCTTGCCCAATAGAATTCAGTTCGATCTATTTTGTTGTCAAAATCGAATAATGAAGGCCGTTCGCGTTCGATAACGGTCAGTCCTGCGTGGCTAAGATCGTCAAGATGTTCTCGACTGAATAGAGAGCCATACCAGGTATCAAACTCCATCATCTGCTGATATTCGGATTGATGCATGAAGCGTCGAGGATCAATGGCTATCCGAAAATCTGCTTTTGATTTCAGCTCTCGATAATATGAAGCGAACTTTGCGGTAAAATCGAAGTTTGGATTGGATGTAAAACCACGACGCAGACATTGGTGAAAATGTAGAACGTTCTCGTGGTAGTTAATTCCTCCATCGTGGATCTCAAATTCTGGCCCCAAAACCAACAAGCCTTCTTCATCTATATGTTTGGCGAGGTCTGGGAACGCACGACCCACTTCGCAGTCAGTCGCAAATGGACGTATCGCTTCTTTGAAGCCATCACTCACGTTACTCAAAGACCATGCCAAAAGATACAAAGCCATCCGTTCGAGATAGTCCCTTTTAGCAATTCTCGGCAGATCTTCACCGAGGAGCATGCGAATTTGACCGGGCAGTCGTTCTAGTTCCCCGGACAATTCCGAGGGATTAAGACATTCCAGCTCGCCAACAATGGAATCAACAATTGGCGAGAGCGTCTCAAAAACAGGTGCCGGTTTTCTTCCGAAGAACGCATTTGGGAGAAAGATCGGGAAGACATTGTGATGACGGCACTGCCTTTGTAGCTCCAAGAATTTTTGTTTGGGTATTTCGATCCCGTTTGGAGAAGTTCCCATTTTATCAGTGGAGTGGATCTGTGAAATACAGTTCTAGATTCTGTCAAAACCTCCCATCCCGCGACTCAAAGTGCGTCGGTTTGCCGAGCGATTCACCGCCGTGCGAAACCCATGATGCCACCCATTCCGTGAGTTCCTCGTCGCGGATGAACGGAATGCCGAGTTCGACGAAGCTGCGGTAGGGATTGCTCAGCAGCGCGTCGGGGGCCTCCTTGCCTTCGATCTGCACCGGTTTGCCGAAGAGTTCGCCGAAACGCTTCGCGACCTCGCGCACGCTGAGGGTGGTGGTGCCGGTGAGGTTCACGGTCCAGGCGGGGCTTTGGGCCTTGCCGAGGCTGAGAAGCGAGAGCGCGTTCGCATCGCCCTGCCAGATGGTGTTGAAGTAACCCATGCGCACGTCCACCGGCTGGCCGTTCCAGACTTTCTGCGCGACATCGACCATCACGCCGTAGCGCAGGTCGCAGGCGTAGTTCAGACGGATGAGGGAGACGGGCGTGCCGTGGGTCTGGCTGAAGTGCTGGAAGATGCGCTCGCGGCCCAGACAGCTCATGGCGTATTCACCGGCGGGATTGGGCGCGTCCTCCTCGTGGCTGCCGCCGCGTTCGACGGGCACGAGGCCATACACGTTGCCCGTTGAAAAGGCGGCGATGCGGCTGCGGTGGTAACGTTCACACACGAGGCCGGGCAGCCACGCGTTCATGGCCCAGGTCATCGGTTCCTGGCCGGTGGAGCCGAATTTCATGCCTACCATAAAGACCACGTTCGCTACATGCGGCAGGTAGGCCACGGCGTTCGCCGAAAGCAGGTCGACGGCGATGGTTTCGATGCCATGCTGCTGAAATTCCTCCGCCGAACCCGGCGTGCTGAAGCGCGACACCGCGATGATGCGCCTTTGGGTGCCTGCTTCATCACTCGCCCGTTTCGCCATGCGTGCTAGCGAAGGCCCCATCTTGCCTGCGGCTCCGAGGATGATGATGTCTCCGGGCAATGCCTGCATGAGGTCCACCACGGCGGGCGTGGGACGGCTGAGGCGTTCTTCGAGTTCTTCCGGGGTCTCGGGCGGCATGCGCGATTTATGCAGAGAATCCGTGACTGGAAAACTCTTTGATTTGGCCAGCTTCTTGCCATCGTGAGTGCTTCCTTTCCCATGACCTCTGACATCTCGTCTCTCGCCGCCTCTCTCGGCATCTCGCCAGATCACCTCAGCTTTTACGGTCGGGACAAGGCGAAAGTCAGCCTGGAGGCGCTCAAGACGAAGCCTCAGCGCGGAAAATTGATTCTCGTCTCCGCCATCACGCCAACCCCGGCAGGCGAGGGCAAAACGACCGTCTCCATCGGCCTGTCGCAGGGTTTGAAAAAAATCGGCCAGAGCGTGGCTCTGGCACTGCGCCAGCCATCCATGGGGCCGGTCTTCGGTCGCAAAGGCGGGGCCACCGGCGGTGGTCAGAGCACCGTGCAGCCCGCTCAGTCGATCAATCTGCACTTCACCGGCGACTTCCACGCCATCACCAGCGCGAACAACCTGCTCTCCGCCGTCATCGACAACCAGCTCTTCAACGGCGAGGCGCGTCTGAAGCCTGAAAACGTGCTTTGGAAACGCGTGATGGACATGAACGACCGCGCCCTGCGCCAGATGCGCACCAGCGCTGGCAAACCGACCGAACGCGCGACCGGCTTTGACATCACCGCAGCCTCCGAGGTCATGGCGATCCTCTGTCTGAGCGAATCGCTCGCGGATTTACGCGCACGGCTGGAGCGCATCGTCGTCGGCTTCACGCCAGGGGGCGAGCCAGTCTTCGCCAAAGAATTCCGCGTCACCGGGGCGCTCATGGCGCTGCTGAAGGACGCGCTAAGTCCAAATTTGGTGCAAAGCGTCGAAGGCGTGCCCGCCTTCCTGCATGGCGGCCCGTTTGCGAACATCGCGCACGGTTGCAACTCGGTGCTCGCCACGCGCATGGCGCTCACGCACGCCGATTTCGCTGTCACGGAGGCCGGATTCGCCTTCGATCTCGGCGGGGAGAAGTTCATGCACATCAAGTGCCGCCAATCCGGCCTGGCACCCGAGGCCATCGTCATCGTGGCGACGGTTCGTGCACTCAAAATGCACGGCGGGGCCGCGCTGGACCAGCTCACGCAGACGGACACCGCCGCGCTAAGCCGTGGCCTCGCCAATCTGGCCGCGCACCTCGACAGCGCCGCGCAATTCGAGCGCCCGGTCATCGTGGCGATCAACCGCTTCACCAACGACCATGAGGACGAACTCGCGCTGGTGCATGAGTTCTGCGCCGCACGCGGCGTTCCATGCGCCACGGCCAATGTCTTCGGCGAAGGCGGCTCTGGAGCCGTGAAACTTGCCGAAACCGTCCTCGCCGCGCTGCCCAAAGAATCCAAGCCCCTGCCTTTCCTTTACCAGCCCGACGACAGCGTCGAAGCCAAACTCAACGCCATCGCCACGAAGATCTACGGCGCGGATGGCGTGCAGCTCACCGACGAGGCGAAGGCCAAGCTCGCCCTCTTTGCCCGCAGCGGCTTTGACAAGCTGCCGCTGTGCATGGCGAAGACGCAGGACTCGCTCTCCGATGACGCGAAGAAGCGCGGCCGCCCGAGTGGCTTCACCATCACCGTGCGCGACTTCGAGATCGCCAACGGTGCCGGATTTCTCGTGGCCCTGACCGGCACGATGATGCGCATGCCCGCCCTGCCGAAGGTGCCCTCCGCCGAACGCATTCAGGTTAGTGAAGCCGGTGAGATCAGCGGCATCTGATCTTAAAATGATGCTGGCAACGCGACATACCGGCGGATAAACTCCCGCCATGAGTCTGCTCACCCTCGAAGTCGAACTGGATCAAGGCCGCGTCACCGCCAAGGGCGGCGAGCCGCTGCCGCAGCATGCGCGGGCGCTGCTGACCATCCTGCCGCCGCAAAGCGGGGCCAGGCGCAATCCGCTGGAGCGTGACCCCACCTTGCCGCGCGTTATTTTTCATGAAGATCCAACGCTGCCACTCACCGAGGACGAATGGCCGGAGGCATCGCGATGAAGCTCTTGCTGGACACCTGCGCCGTCCTCTGGCTGGCGGATGCCCCTGAGAGGCTCGGCGCCAGCGCTCAATCAGCCATTCAGGCTCACAACGACGCGTTGTATGTTTCTGCCATCAGCGCGTTTGAAATCGGGGTGAAGTATCGCAAAGGCAAACTGACCCTGGGAATGACACCGGAAGCGTGGTGGGAGCGGGTGGTGCGTGACAAAAACCTCCAAGTCCTTCCCGTCACCGACACCGTCGCGCTGGCGAGCACGGCTCTGCCAGCCCTGCACGCCGATCCCTGTGACCGCATCATCATTGCGACGGCGGAGGGCATTCACGCGTCCATCGTGACCTCGGACCAGCTCATCTCTCAGTATCCGTCCGCCACGGTGGTGTGGTGATGCCCACCTCCCGTCTTGCCCACTTCATGCGCAGGCTATAGCTTCTCCGGCGCATGATCCTGACCCGCACGCTCATCCTTGGCTTCCCGCTGCTCTTCGCAGCAATGGCGTGGTGGGCGGCGGCGGTGTCAAAACGCAGCCATGAGCGCCCGAAAGACGGGCTGGTCGTCATGCTGGCGCAAAACGCGCCCGCGCTGAACCCGTTTCTGCCCGCCACCGAGGCCGAGCGCCAGATCACCGACCTCGTGCATGAGCCGCTACTACGGATTGATGAGCACGGTGCTTTGCAACCAGCGCTGGCTGACCTGTGGCACTGGACGCAGGAGGTCACCTGCTGGTTTGGCGACGCGGCCACAGCCAAACAGGCCCTGGAGCGGCTTCAGGCGCAAATCGGCGAACGCAACCGCTGGAGCGAGTGGCATCTCGACTCGGCCCAGACCGTGGAAAACGAGCTGCGACTGCGTTTCACGGAAATCGCCGGCACGGGCGCACAGCAGGCTCTGGAAGTCATCGCGGACCTGCGGCCGCAGCCTGCCGCCTTCTGGCGCATCGAGCGTGAAACACCCCTACGCGAGGCCTGGGACAAATTCATGGCCACGTCCCCTCAGGCCAAACAAATCCGCCGGGTGTGGTTCGACGGTGCGAACGCCTGCGAGATCGTCATGGCGGGGTCATCGCAGCGCTTGATCGATGACCTGCGCACATCGCTCGACGCTGGCACGGCCAAGCAAACGTCAGTCACGCTTCGCGGAGAGGTGGGGGCACTGGTGGAGCCGGTGCTGGACCTCGACATCCGTCCTGGCCGGTTCTGGCATGACGGCAAGCCGGTGACGGCGGAGGATGCGCGCGCCACGTTTGATTTTTTGCGTCAAAGCGACTGGCCGGTGCCGAATCGCGAGGCGCTGCGGCACATCCAGTCCCTCGAAACACAAAACGACGGCACGCGGCTGCATGTGACTTTCCGCAAGCGCTACGGCCCTGCATTGGGCGCGTTCGCCGACATGCCTATCCTACCCGCAGCTTGGTTGAGTGCCCATCCACAGGCCCGAGAGATGGATTTTCTCAAACAACCACCGCCAGGAGCCGGAAGTCACCGCATCTCCTCGCGTGACATGCGCTCGCTGATCCTGACGCCGATGCAGCAAGAGAAAGAAGCGCCGCGTTTCTTGTTCAGTTTCGCTGTTTCGCCGTTGATGACTCAAATCGGCATGCGCACACGCACGGTGGACCTCGTCTGGCCTGCGGCGGCGGCAGATCACACGCAACTGACCCAACTACGCTTCACCCCACCGCGTCAACGGCTCGTCGTGCTCTGGAACACGCGGCATGACATCCTCAAAAACACCCGATTCCGCGCAGCGCTGGCGCAGGCCACGGACATCGGCGATCTCATCCGTGTGGTGCCGGGCCGCCTCGGTCATGCGGACGCCAGCCTCTTCGCGCCAGGCCTGTGGTTCAGCACGCGTGCCCCACGCGTGCCCTTTGATCTCGACAAAGCCCGCCAGACCCTCGCCGATGAAGGCTGGCCGCGTGATGTGGAAGGCATATCACGCGGCGCGGACCGCGCGTTTCGTTTCACCCTGCTGGTCCCGAATGGAGACACGCTGCACCGGCGCACTGCGGAACGCTTGGTGGAGCAGTGGCGCAGACTCGGCGCGGTCGTAACGCTCGAATTCGCGCCGGACGCGCCAGCTTTGGCGCAGCGGCTGCGCGAGCATCGTTTTGACGCTGTGCTGCTAGACCAGCGTTTCGAGGTGTCCTGGGATCAATTGCCCTGGTGGCATTCCTCGCAGGCAGACTCAGGCGGTACAAATTTCTGCGGCATCGCTGATCCACAGATTGATCTTCAACTGGAGGCACTGGCCGCTGAGTTTGATCCTGCCAGGGTGCCGGAACGCGTGCGGTCACTGGAGTCCCAACTGCTGCCACTGCATCCGCTTCTCACGCTTTTCACCAGCCACGAAGAAGCCGCTACCTTGCCTGGAGTAGCAGGTGAAACTGCGACGGAGGCATTCTCAGGCGCATGGACTCTGCGCCACCTCGCTGTGCCGACGAAGCAAACGCCCGCCCAACCTGTCATCGACCTCAAACTGCGCCTCCCGGAATGACGAACGCGCCCAACCTCTCCCAACCGCCCCGCTGGCTGCCGCTGCATGCGCTGTGCGGTGGCCTGCTCGCCGCTGTGGGAGTGCTGGCGCTATCCAAACTGCCGGTGGAGACCTGGCTCGTGCTTCCTTTGACCGCGACTGAAATGGGGATGCGCTGCGGCTTCAGTCTTGGGGTGTTGATCCTCGCGCTGCTGCTGGCCTTGAGCCTGGGGCTAGCCGTCGGGCTGCTCTCACGCCGTCTGGGACGAGGTGCGGAGGCTTTTGTCGCTCTCATCGGTCGTGCGCTTGCCTGTATGCCGGTCGTGGCGCTGGTGTGGGGCTTCGTCAGTCTGTGGATCGGCCATTATGGCGGTCCCGTCGAAACGCTGATGCCCACCGAGCTGCCGGTGGCGCAAAACGTCTGGCAGATCACGCTGGCGCGTTGGCTGTGGGAGTTTCTGGCTCCGGCGCTGCTGCTTGCGGTACCTTTGACTGGCGAGGTCATCCACTGCGTCATCTCCGATGCCAAGGCGACCGTCGATCTCGACTTCGCACTGCGGGCGCGAGGTGTTCCGGCCAGTGCGCGGCTCTGGCGGCATCATCTGAGTCAGTTGCTGCCTTTGCTTCGGACACGGATGCAGGCGCTTTGCCTCGTGGCACCGGTTTATCTCATCGTCATCGAGGATGTGTTGCGTTTCATGGGCTGGGGCGGCTGGATGGCGCAGTCCATCCGTGCGGCTGATGTGAACGGTATTGCGCTTGGCTTCGCCACAGGCGGCCTCATGATGGCCTTGCTCTGCGGCGGTCTGCATTTTCTGCGGGGCCGCTTGCGGCCTTCCGCCAATCTCCTGACCGCTTTTGCCTGGCAGCCATGGCAGCTCTGGGGCTTGGGATTGATGACGGTGTCACCGTTTTCATCCTCGCCATGGCTCGTGCTGTGGTTTGCGGTGCTGCTCTCAGGCTGCGCGTCCTGGCATGAAGCATGGACGGGCGTCGAAAAACAGCTCCCGCTCAATCCAGCACGTTCATTCGGCGTTTCAGAGCCTGGAATCTGGCTCAGGCATGTCGCCGCAGTTCAATGCCGCATGCTCGTGGCCTGGATCAGCACCGTCTTAGCGCAGACCCTGCTCTGGATCGCCGTCGCCTGCGCTTTGCAGCCTGCATTGTGGCAGGAGCTAGGCGCACCACTCGCCCGATGGTTCCGCCCGCTTGCGGTCGGTT
>CAXNGR010000028.1:0-12560 GCA_964201265.1 Verrucomicrobiaceae bacterium | reverse complement strand
GCTGATTGGCGGCGCGGTGCTGGAAAACAAGGCCAAGGCCGCGCGTGTGAACCCGATCACCTACGTCAGTAAGGATGATCCGCCGTTTCTCATCGTGCATGGCGACCAAGACCCCACCGTGCCGATCAATCAGAGCCAGCTTTTGTTTGAAGCGCTGAAGAAAACCGGTGTGAGCGCTCATTTTCACACGATCCACGGCGCAGGCCACGGCGGCCCGGGTTTCGCGGGCCAGGACCTCAGTGAGATGGTGAGTGCCTTCTTTGATGAACGGCTCAAAAAAGGTGTCGTGGAGGTCGAAGCGCGAGTTTCTGAAAGCACCGCCGAATCTGGAGTCAGAGGTCGCGATGTGCGTCCGCCTGTTCGTGAAAGCACCGTGAGCAAAGTCGGCTTTCAACTTGATGGCGAGCGTTGGACCTATCGCGATGGCGATTTCAGCATGGAAGGCATCTTGTTGAAGCCGGAGGGCAAGGGGCCGTTTCCGGCGGTCTTGATCAGTCACGGACTTGGTGGCAACGCGCAGAGCTATGGGATGATGAAGGCGCGGGAGATGGTGCAATGGGGGCTGGTGTGCATCGCGCCGAATTACACGCACACCGGCCAGGGCGGGGATCGCGCACAGTTTGGCGCGAGCGCTGAAAACATCCGCCGCGCGAGCATCTGCCTCGACCTTTTGCGCACACTGCCCGAGGTCGATTCAACGCGTCTCGCTGCCTACGGCCACAGCATGGGCGGATTTGTGACCATCGGTCTCGCATCAACGAAAGTGGATGCGGTGAAGGCCGCGGCGATCACTGGCAGCGGTATTTCGCCACAGGATGGCTATGCCGCGCCCTCGGCCAAGGCAGCGGAGAAAATTCGCACGCCCTTTTTGATGCTGCATGGCGCGAACGACAACGTCGTGCGCCCCGAGCAGTCCGCAGCACTCAAACAAGTGCTAGATGAAAACAAAGTGCCCAACGACCGCCTCATCGCCGACGGGCAAGGGCATCCCATCGACCAAACGATGCGCGATGAGGTCTTCAAACTCATCCGCGAGTGGTTCGTGAAGCAGGGCGTGCTCAAGGCTGCTGCGGACAAATAAGACAGCTCATTTTTGGCGGGTGAGTGGAAGATTCAAAAACGATGTGGGTGCCACGGCGAAGTGCTCCGCCAATGCGCTGGCCTGCGGCACGGTGAACGCGCGCTCACCGCTCAGCAGACGGGTCATGGCCGAGCGGTCCACCCCAATCGCACGCGCCACGGCCGCAGCAGTTTGACCGGACTCCTCCAGCAAAAGTTTCAGCAAAGCGGAAGGCTCCAGACTGGCAGTTGTAGTAGACTGGGCGTGATCCCACGTTTCCAGCACGTCACAGAGCATTTCGAGATAATCACACTGGTCGGCGGTGAGGCGGTGTTCGTCCACGGCCAGCACATCAATCATGGCCTCGACATCGGTGGCTTGCGCATGGGAATGGATAGGGCGTGGCAGCAGCAGCAGGCACAGGCTCGTGTAGTCCTTGGGGAGTTCTTCGAAGCGGGGGGAGGCAAGTCGGGTGCGTGGCGTGGTTTTCATAGCTCTTGTTTCCAGGTGTCTTTGGAGTATTCGGCATGCGTCAGCAGGCGCAGGATGAAAATGTTCTGGGTGCGATAATGGATGGCGGTGATTAGCCGAAAGTCGTTTCCGCCGAGGTTAAATACCGTGACGGTGTTGCCACTGGCAACGCCAACAGCGTCCGCATGCGAGAAGGTGCGGCGGACGTCTGCGAGGTGCCGCCACTGCGCTTGCCTGACGAGCAGCAGCCACTTTTCAACGGCAGGCGTTGAACGCGCATGCTTGGCGGCAAGCCTGCGCAAATGGGACTGCTTGATGACCCGCATGACTGGAAGATGTCCGATTGTTGCCAAATGGTCAACAATTATGCCGGATGTGCAGAGGCTGGTCGTGGCTGTCGTAAACGGTGGCTTGGGTACAAGACCTGCCTTGCAGTGGCCGAGATTTTGCTTCCCAAGCCAAATTTGAACCGTTAGCATCCGCAGAACTCCAAAGAGGCAATGCAAAAATCACGAACCGTCCTCGACACGTTTGCTCTGTTGATCATGATTCCTACAACCCAGCTCCGCGCCGACGGAGACTGGAGCGTGAAAAGCGCGGAAAAGCCGAAGGTGGCGATTTTTGCTGAGGACGTGACGGTCGATGGTGCCCGTCGTCCTGATCTGGGCCGAGCGCTGGCGGATAGCCTGAGCACGAACCTGCTGCGCCGGGGCCAGATTCGTGTTTTCAACCTCAGCACCGAGGAAACAAAAACCGGCACACAGACGCTCCGGGCTCCGAATGACGCGGGAATCAATCATTTAGGACCGACGGCGCTGGACAAGGACATCGATTACCTGCTGAGCTTCAACCTTTTCTCCAACGCAAACGAGCACCGTCTCACGGTCAAAAAGACCCGTGTGGCGACCTCGGAGCTGGTCGATTCGCACCAGTTTTTCACTTATGGCCGAGTGAGTGATGTGTTTTCACTCGTGAACAAGATCGCGGACCGCGTGGATCCTATGCCGGTGAGGCATGCGTTTCCTGCCACGCAGTCACCTGCGGCGATTCGTGCTGCGCAGCCGGACCCGTATCCGCCGCAGCGTTCGTTCTGGGCCGGGGATTACACGAATCCTGCCAGCCCGGCTTATGACCCATGGCGGGCGAACCAGATGGCTCAATATGACCTCAAGAATGTGCCGAAAGCGCTGATCTACCGCGAGCTTGGCTCAATCCAGCACATCGACAAAACCTGGAAGTTCACCGTCGTCCGCCCGGTCAAAGGTGTGCAACTGCGCACGAACGACCCATTGCATGTGCTCTACGACGAGGGCGATGTTTATGCCAATTTGCGCGTCGGCACGGTGGAAAAAGCTGGGGCCATCGCCGACTACGGCGGCGCGACGCCGGAGCATCATCCGCTGTTCAATGGGGACAAGGTCTTCGGCTGGCACACACCGCCACCGGAAAAGACGCCGAACACTAAGTAGCGTGAGCGTCAGGCTTGCATTTGCGGGTTCTGCAAGCGAGACGCTTGCCCCAACATGCTGCAGCTCTCCCAGGTTCTCCTCCCCGTCGATCATCGTGAAGACGATCTGCGCTCCGCCGTGCTGAAAATGCTCGGTGCGCGCGATGATGAGTTGATCGGCATTCATGTTAAACAGCGGGCGATTGATGCCCGGCGCGGGCATGTGGAATTCAGCTTCACGCTGCTGGTGGAGGTGAAAGACGAAGGCCGTGTGCTGAAGCGCATCGGCAAACATCCGCGCATCGGCCCGGCTCCTGATGAGACGTATCGCGAGATCGCGCAAAACACGGCGCGTTCGGATTCATCCAGGCCCGTCATCGTTGGCACAGGGCCGTGCGGTCTGTTTTGTGGCTTGCTGCTGGCTCGTGCGGGTCTGAGGCCGTTGCTGCTGGAGCGGGGGAAGGCCGCCGGGGATCGTGCACGTGATGTCACGGGCTTTTGGCGACGCGGCTGGGATTTCAACGCTGAATCCAACGTGCAGTTCGGTGAAGGCGGCGCGGGAACCTTCTCTGATGGCAAGCTCTACACGCAGATTCGAGATCGTGAGCATCGCATCCCGTGGTTGCTGCGGGAAATGGTGGCCGCAGGTGCTCCCGAGGACATTTTGGTCAAAAGCAGGCCACACATCGGCACGGACCGGCTCATCAAAGTCGTGCGGCATGTGCGTGAGGAAATCATCGCGCTCGGCGGCGAGGTGCGTTTCGGTGCACGCGTGGCGGATGTGGTGATCGAGGACGGCGTGATGCGCGCGGTGACGCTGGCGGATGGCACGACCATCGAAGGCTCGCGTTTTGTCTTCGGCATCGGCCACAGCTCGCGGGACACATTTCACATGCTGCACCGGCATGGCGTGCCGTTTGAGGCGAAGCCGTTCTCCATCGGCGTGCGCATCGAGCATCCGCAGAAGCTCATCGACAAGTCGCTCTACGGCAAATGGGCCGGGGATGCGCGTCTCGGCTCCGCGCCCTATAAATTCGTGGCGCACTGCGGCACGGGTCGCGCGGCCTACAGTTTTTGCATGTGCCCCGGCGGACTCGTGGTCGCGGCGACATCAGAGCCGGGCATGGTGGTGACGAACGGCATGAGCAGCTATGCGCGCGCTGAGTCGAACGCGAACAGCGGCTTCATGGTGGATGTGCGGCCCGAGGACATGCCTGCGGGCGATGTGTTGAGCGGGATCGAGTTTCAGCGCAACCTGGAGCGCCGGGCCTTTGAACTCGGGGGCGGAAATTATCACGCCCCAGCGCAGCTTTTGGGCGATTTTTTGGCCGGTCGCGCCTCCACTGGCCCTGGCAAGGTTTTGCCGTCTTACGAGCCGGGCGTTGTTTGGACGGATCTGCGCGAATGCCTGCCGGAATACACGGTTGAAACGATCCAGGAGGCGATTCCGCGTATCAACAAGAGCCTGCCGGGTTTTGCGCTCGAAGACGCGGTGATGACCGGCGTCGAAACGCGCAGTTCTTCGCCCACCCGCATCCCGCGTGACGCGCAGACGCTCGAATGCATCAGCGTGCGGCATTTTTACCCTGCGGGTGAGGGTGCCGGTTATGCGGGCGGCATCATCTCCGCCGCTGCGGACGGCATGCGCGTGGCGGAGGCGATTTTACGCGAGGCTTGAGCGGATATGCCGCAAAACGCCGCGACAGCCGTCTTCGAGCAGATCGAGCACGAGTTCAAAGCCTTGCTCGCCACCATAATAAGGGTCCGGCACCTCGGTTTCCGAGTGATCGGTGCAGAACTCGCAGAACAGTCGGATTTTGGAGCCGAATAGTGATTCGCGGTCATAGGAACGGACATTACGCAAATTTTGCTGGTCCATGACGAGCACGAGGTCGTAGTCACGCAGATCATCCTCGCTGACCTGCCGGGCGCGGCTGCTGAGGTCGTAGCCACGGTTTTGTCCGGCGCTGCGCATGCGCTGGTCTGGCAGTTTTCCCGCATGCCAGCCTGCGGTGCCTGCGGAGCGGATGCTCACACGCTCCGCCAGACCTTCCTTCGCGATCAGTGAGCGCATGACGCCCTCCGCCGCCGGGGAGCGGCAGATGTTGCCCAGGCAGACAAAGAGGACACGGAAAGAGCTGGTCATCACGGCTGCTATCCCGGCCATGCGCCTGACTCAAGGCAAAAATGGTGGCGGAAATCGCGACACGAGGACTCAGAAAGAGGGAAGATTTCTTTTTCTGCGAATGACTCTTTGGTTGAGGCGTAGTTTGAGCACGCTATCTGCTTAAATAGCATCCAAACCCACGCCCACCCCACGCCATGTCTGTTGTATCCAAAGGTCTTGAAGGAATCGTCGCCGCTGAAACTCGTCTCGGGGAGGTGAAGGGGGCGGAAGGCGTTCTTTTCTACTGTGGTTATGACATCAATGAGCTGGTCAAAGTCAGCTATGAGGAGGTCGTTCACCTGCTTTATTACAACAAGTTGCCGAATCGCGCTGAGCTGGAAAAACTCACCACCGCGCTGCGTGCCGAGCGTGAACTGCCGCAGGGCGTGATCGACTTCCTCAAGCATGCGCCCAAAGATGCGAAGCCTATCGACATCATGCGCACGGCGGTTTCGATGCTCGGTTGCTACGATCAGAAGCGTCATGACATCGACGTGAGCGAAAATCTGGCCAACGCCATCCGTCTGACCTCGCAGATCGGCGTGATTGCCGCTTATTTCCATCGCGCCCGCCTGGGGCTCGAGCTCCCGCCGGTGCGCAAGGATCTCAGTGAGGCTGCCCACTTCCTTTACCTCATGAACGGCGAGGTGCCGAGCAAGGAGGCTGAAAAGACCCTCGACATCGCTTACATCCTGCATGCCGAGCACGGCTTCAATGCCAGCACCTTCACCGCTCGTGTCGTCGCCTCGACCCTGAGCGACATGTATTCCGCGATCAGCGCCGCCATCGGCGCACTCAAAGGCCCGCTGCACGGCGGTGCGAACGAAGGCGTGATCCACATGCTCGAAGAAATCGGCACGCCTGACAAAGTGGATGCCTGGGTCGAGGACGCCTTGGCGCAGAAGAAAAAGATCATGGGCATCGGGCATCGTGTTTACAAGGTGCTCGACCCACGTGCGCCGCACCTCCGTGAGATGGCCATTCAGCTCACCTCCCAGCTCGGCGAGTCGAAATGGATTCAGATGTCCGAGCGCATCGCCGAGATCATGCGCGAGCGCAAAAGTCTCAACGCGAACGTCGATTTCTACAGCGCCACCGTCTATTACAGCCTCGGCATTCCGACCGACCTGTTCACGCCGATCTTCGCCATCGCCCGCATGAGCGGCTGGACCGCCCATGTGCTGGAGCAGTGGAGCGAAAACCGCCTGTTCCGCCCGCTGAGCGCCTACGTGGGCAAGCCGTATGGCCAGAAGGTTGTGCCGATCGACGAGCGCTGATTTCTCAGCTCCGCACGAGCGAATTTTGTCATGCCAAATGTGGCGGGAAGCTGGATCGAAACGTAAGCTCCTGGCTTGAAACGTCTTTTTCCAGTTTTTGGAGCCGTCTTCCTGTTGTTTTATGCGCAGGCGACGGCGCAGCCCGGCTCGCGCCTCGTGTGGCAGCCGGTGCAGGAGTATTTCATTCATCGAGACAGCACGCAGCAGGTGCTCGCAGGCACAAAGCGGCTCAATTCCTTCACCACTTACACGCACCTGGGCAGTGACTTCGGCTTCCATGGGCAGGCGGAGCATGAAATCGAGTGGCTCACGGATGAGATCGTGGTGCATCTCAGCCAGCAGCCGGAGGCGTGGGCAGGCATGTGGCACAGTCTGGCCGGACAGGCGCGGAACGCGAGCCGTGTGATGGATTTCACGCGCGCTTATCCCGAGCAGATCACGGCAAGGCATCAGCCGAAAGTCAGCGCGGTCATGATCGAGGCCGCCGGACGTGGCAAGATCAAGCTGGAGATCAAATCTCCCGCGCAGGAGGTGCGCTGGTCGCAGATGATCGAGCTCAACGAGCCGCAGTACCGCATGTTTGTGCATCCCGTGGCCCCGGAGTCAGTGCGGGATGGACAGACCCTCGTGTGGACGGCAGAGCCCGGCTCGGAGGTGAAAATCTCCACGCTTTCCCTCGGTGTCGAGGTGCCGCAGATGCCCTGGGATGCCTACGCTTTCCTGGCCTCCTATGCCAAGATCGCGCGCAGCTATTCCATGGAGACCGGCTTCGTCAAAGACCGTGCGCACATTGAGGCGGGTGCGTTTGAGTCCGTGTCTGCCAGCGGCATGTTTGCGCTGGCCTCGGCGGCAGCGGCAGAGGAATCACTCGGAGTGGTCACACCCGATTACGCCCGCTGGGTGCTCACTCGCACGCATGAGGCCGTCAAGAAGCTCAAAACCGCACGTGGGCTGTTGCCGCACTTTGTTCACAGGGTGGCTGGAGAGTATCACATCCATCCTGGCACCGAATACAGCAGCATTGACACCGCTATCTATGCGCAGTCCATGCTGCTCGCCGCCTTGATGCTCCATGTGCCGGAGGTGGCGGAGGAGATCGTGGGTCAGCTCCAGCGCATCGAGTATGACCTCATGCGCCTGCCGGACGGGCATCTCTCCCATGGATTTGCCGATGACGGCATCACGCTGCTGCCTCATGGCTGGCAGGACTGGGGCGGTGAGACGGCCCTCGTCATGCTCATGGAAGGCATCGCGGCTCCCCAGCATCGCCCGCCGCCCATGCGCACTCCCGGCAAGGCTTGGCAGGGCACTGGCTTCATCCCCGAGCTGCAGAGCCTCTTTCATTCCGACTTCGACAGTGACGCGCCCGATCTCCATGACGGCGTGCGCTGGCTCAGCGTGCGCCGCGCCATGCTCGGAGCGCAGCGTGCCTACCTGCCCAAACGCTGGCCGCAGTCCCAGGGCGCGCGTCATGGCATCTACGGCCTCTCGGCGGGTGAAAATCACGCGGGTAACGGCTACTACGTCGGCGGCGTCGATCTGCCTGACCAGAAGCTGGTACATCCGCACTACATCCTCATGTCCGCCGCGCTGCATCCGCAGACGGCGGAGATTTACGAGCTGTTCGAGCGCATGGAAAAGGCCGGCTACTTCCCGCCCTGGGGCATGGTCGAGAACCTCGACGTCGATGGCCGCAGCTACCTGCCCATGGAAGGCTCTCTGAACGCTGGCTTCGAGGCCCTCAGCGCCTACCATCTTTTCGCCAAACACCGAAAGCTTCCCGACGCGATTTACACCGCCAGCCAAACCAGCCCGGACATTCGCCGAGCCATGCAGTTGTTTTACCCGCAGGAGCCTCCCGTGGAGGAGGCCGCCGGGAGGTGAAGCAAAGCCTTGCTCCCCGGCCCATCCCCGGCTAACTCGGAGGTCATGTTTGTCGATCAGATCAAAGTTCACGCGCGCGCCGGTAAAGGCGGCGATGGCAGCGCCCACTTCCATCGAGGTAAATTTCGTCCCACAGGCGGCCCGGACGGCGGCGACGGGGGCAATGGCGGCAGTTTAATCCTGCTCGTCGATCCCAGCACGGACAGCCTGCGCAATTACGTCTTCAACAACCGCCTCCTCGCCGAGGACGGGGCCAAAGGCGGTGCCACGCAATGCACTGGACGCAGCGGCAGAGACGTGATCTACAAGGTGCCGCCCGGCACGCTCGTCAGCCGCATCACCCAGGAATACGACAACGCCACCAACGAGCTCGTCACGCGCTACGAGCCCGTGGCCGATCTCACCGAGACGAACGCCACCTACGTCCTCTGCAAAGGGGGCAAGGGCGGGAAGGGGAACGTTCACTTCAAGACCTCCACGCATCAGGCCCCGCGTGAATTCGTCCCCGGCACGCCCGGTGAAGAAGGAGACTTCCACTTCGAGCTGCGCAGCATCGCCGACGCCGGATTCGTCGGGGCTCCAAACGCGGGCAAGTCCACGCTGCTCTCCAAGCTCAGCGCCGCCAAGCCCAAGATCGCGAACTACCCTTTCACCACGCTGCAACCGATGGTCGGCGTCATCGAGTTTGGCCCTAACCGCCGTGGCACGCTCGCGGACATCCCCGGTCTCATCGAAGGAGCGCATGAAAATATCGGTTTAGGCCATGATTTCCTGCGGCACATCATGCGCTGCCGTGTCCTGCTCTTCGTCGTCGATACGGCGGGAACGGAGGGCCGCAATCCCGTGGCCGACCTCGAAGTGGTGCGCACTGAGGTCGCGCTCTACTCCAAAGAGCTTGCCAAACGCCCCTGGTGCATTATCGCCAACAAAATCGACCTGCCTGAAAGCGCTGAGCACCTCGCCGTGCTCAAGGACCGCTTCAAACGCATCAAAATACATCCCGTCTCCGCCGAAAGTGGCGAAGGTCTCGACAAGCTGCGCAAGTGGCTCGACGAAAAGATCGGGCAGGATGTGGACTGGTAAGGCCTTGTTGGGAAACCCAGATCTGGAAGACGGCGAGGATGTTGCCCACTCACGGAGGCGGCAGCGGTACATCGCTTTTACCGAGGTTTGGCGGAGGCGGCAGGATAGGATTGGGAATGATCGGCTGCCTGCGGTTCATGGCAGGGGGTGTTTGTGATCTGACTGGCGGAGCCTGCGTCGGAATCACCGCTTTCTGGATGATCTCGGCAGGTTGCGCCGCCGCAGGATCGGCGAAGCTGACCCAGCCAGCTTGGTCGCCTTTTTGCAATTGAATGCGTGACTTGTCCACGGTGGCTCCGGGAGTCACCTGGCGGATTTTGATGCCCATTTCGTTCTCGGAGCCGATGCGTGCTTCCATGACCTGCGAGGTCACGCGATCCACCAGCACGGCGACGACACCGCCGTCGATCTCGTAGATGCCGGAGAGGCTCAGATTGTCCGCAAAGTTCGGCCCGGTGGGCGCGTCGGGTGAGGGTAGATCCTTCGTGGTGAAAATCGAGCGCTTCCACAGCGTCTCAAACTTCTCCAGCTTCGGAAACTCCACCGGCGCAGGCGCGTCTTCTGCTTTCACGGCTATAAGCGTGGACGCCAAGGCTCCCAAAATCATCAGTCGTAAATCGTAAGTCATAAATCAGTTCGCTTTGGTGACCTTCGGCACGGTTTTCTCGTGATAAAACTGCGTGAACTCGACCTCCGCATTGATGGTCTTGTTCGTGCCGCTGGGATTGATCTGCACGCGCGTGACGCCGATGAAGGACTTCGGTTGTTGCAAGGTGTGCAGCCAATTGAAGAACGCCTGCTCCTGCACACCCGTGAGCGTGGTCTTGACCGTGGCTTTGTCGAAGTAGCAGAGTTCTTCCTCCGCCGGCAGACCGTCCGGGCCGAGCGCTTGGGTCTGCTCGACGAATTCCTTCCCCCCAATGCTGAGGCCGAGCTTTTCAGCCTCCTGCATGACTTTTTCGAGCAGCTTTGCGGAGGCGTCCTGATGACTGGTGAAGCCGGGCAGGCTCTCATCGAGCCACGACTGCCTATCCGCCCACTCCGCGCCCTGGGAGATGGCCAGATTCATGTCGGCGAGGCGGTCGCGCAGGGATGCCACCTCCTCGCGCACTTCGAGGTAGTTCTTAAACGCCAGCGTGCCGCCACCGCCGCCGATGAGCACGAGGAACAGTGCGGCAAAGACGCCGAGGAGCACTTTCTCACTCTTCTTCATCCGGCAGCCCTCCTTTCATCTCAAAGGTGGCGCTGTTGTCGCTGGCGATCACCGGCGCGGGTGTGTCCCAGGTGAAATGCGCGAGCGCATCGCTGGTTTTGAGCGCCTGGGTGTATTCCAGCGCCAGCGAGGCGCTGGGCATGCGACCGATGATGCTCATGCGCTCCGGCGTCCACTCCCAGTGCGTGATGCTGGCCTCTTTGGATGATTCCGGCTCCATGCAGTGCAGCAGCATCTGCTGCGGCCAGGTGTCAGGATCGACGGCAGGGGCGGCCTCGCGCCACGCGTTCTTGTGATCCATGACACGGGCGGCGCGTGGTGCCAGTTCCGCCACTTTTTCACGCAGCACATTGCGTTCCTGCATGGCGAGTGAGGTTAACGTGGCGATCACTGCGATGGCGGCGGCCAGAGCCGTGCCAATCGTGAGCGCGATGAAACGTGTGCGGGACCTCGCCCCCTGCCGCTGACGCTCAGCGACGAGATCCTCCGGCATCAGCAGGCTGGAGCCGCGCGCAGGCATCGTGGGTGCGGGCATGTCACAGCGATACGGCATCAGACCGGTGGCACGCTGGATCTTGCCGATGTCGCCGTCCTCGATCCATAGCACGAGGCTTTCGAGACGGCCCAGCACGCCCTGGAAGCCAAGTTGCAGGCAGATGTTGTTCAATTCGGCCAGCGCATGATCGTCGAGCCGTGTGGAGGACAACGGCGTGCAGTAAATGAGCTGCGAGCCGCTGGTGATGGCGACCACGAGGCGGTCGAGCTCACGGAAGATCGTGATACTGCTTTGTACCAGCGGATAGCACAGCGCGTGAAGCGTGACCTCGTCCGGCAGGTGGGCGGTATCGCTGAGCGGCACGGGCAGGTCTTTGAGCGCGAGGATGCGGGCGAGCTGTGCGCCTTCCTTCTCGGCGATGCTGCGGACCTGCACGCTGGCTTCATCCTCGTTGGTTTTGACGCCCATGCGTTCGAGATGGAGCAACGCCATGCTACGGAGGTGTTCGCTTTGGCCTTTGAGCCATGCCGGCAGGACCCAGAAATGCGTGGCTGGTAGCGCCAACACGCGACGGTGTCCTTCTTTGCCAAAAGCGGTAGCATCGCCATTCGATTGGCACAAAGCCTCCTCCGCGCCGGTCCAGCTTTGCCAGACCTTCGCGCCAGGGAGCAGCAGCTCATGGGTGGGTTTACGAGTCTTTGCCATGAAGGGGAAGTTCACCCCGCCAGATCGCCTGGCCTCCTTGGGTGATGAGGATGAGTTTGCGTTGCAGCGGCCCGAGAGAGCCGATGCTTTCGATACGGCGGATCGGGCCAGCGAATTGAATCCATTGGGTCAGTTGCTCAACGGTCTGGCGGTTAAAAACACCGAGCATCTGCGCCACCTGCGGCACGCTGGCGAGGCGCTGATCATCCTGCGTGCGCAAAGCGCCGTCGCGCCCGGCGCGGAAGGTCAGCAGCGGTTGCACGCGCTCCATTGGCACATCGCCGAGGAGGGAAATCAGTTCAGCGCTGGCGTCGTTCACGTCCACCATGCCGCTGCCAAAAACAGTGAACCACTCGCGCCAGTCTGGCCGCTGGGTGTTCACGATCTCCATGCCGCGCACATGCAGCATCTCCTCGACTTCCTTGAAGGGACGATTGAAGGGCAGTCCGTCGAGGCCCGCTTTTTCATACTCTCGTTTCTCCGCGCCGTTGAGGCTGACGCTTTCATCCGCATCGACCCAGTCCTTCAGCGCGTCGCACAAGGCTGCGGTGAACTCGGGTTTGAAGCCCCAGCGCGTGAACAAGCGGCGCAGCAGCACCTTGTCGCCCGTTTGCAGCAGATGGTTGATGTTCAGCCGCGCCTCCTCGGACACCAGCGTGACGTTGTAACCACCGTCGTCGTTGGAGCTGAAATGCAGCAGCGGGTCATCGTGCTGGATGGCCGGATGCCGCGCCACTTCGAGGCCCATCTCGGCATA
>CAXNGR010000027.1:0-12625 GCA_964201265.1 Verrucomicrobiaceae bacterium | reverse complement strand
GGATCACGTTTCAGGTGAATCGAAGCGCCTGGATGTGACGGACGACGAATGGCTGCGTGTGAAGGCTGAGAAAGAAGGGAAGGATGTGAGTGCCGTCATCACGCTGACGAATGGTGATGTACGCGACACGACGCCGGACGCGATTTTTGACGGCATCGCTCGAATCGGAGATGAAAACGCCCAAACCGGCCTTTTCCGGCCTCGTGGTGAAAACAAGCGCACGCTGAGTTTCGCAACGAAAGACGGCTACTACGAGATGGGAGCCGATCTGGCCCTCAAACATGTCGATGACGCTGCTGCGAAGGCTTTTGTCGAAAAAGCCATCGCCATCCCGAAGAACGTTATCACGCTCGACGTGGCGAGCGTGCTCGTTGTCGATGATCGCGGCCGCCGCTGGCGTCTGCCGCGTGCCAGTGCCGCGTTTGATGCCGCCACGAACGCTGGTGAGCTGCGTGTCTGCCGCGAGGTCGCCACCGAGCGCGACATGCTCAGCGCCTGCGGCACCTTCTTCGAGCTACCTGCCGAAAACGCCGACGGTTTCGCGAAAATTCGGCCCATTTGCTCACACGATCTGCGCGTGACCGACTTCGGCGGCTACCGCGGTCTCTTTTTGATGAGCGGCATCAAGCCGGAGGCCAAAGCCAGCGAGCACATCCTCCGAAGCGACGACGGCAAAGCCGCGCTGTGGGCCGGTGCCATCGACGACCTCTGGAAACTCGGCAAACCACGCGGTGAAGGCGGCCCGTGGAAGGACACGGAAGTCAAATCCGACCAAAAGAGCGATCCTTACCTGATGTGGGCCTACGACCAGCGCACACTGACGCTCAGCCACGATCAAAACGAGCCGGTGAGCTTTCACATCGAACTCGATCTTACCGGCACTGGCCTCTGGGTGACGTATCAGCACCGCGAAGTCTCTCCCGGCGAAGCGACGAGCCTCAGCTTCGAACCTGCGGTGCAGGCACGTTGGATGCGTGTGACCGCAAGCACGGCCTGCACAGCGACGGCGCAGTTGAAGTATGAGTGATTATTTCTTCCGCCGGAACGGATAGAGAAACTGCTGCCAGTAGCCTTTCGGCACGGGATGACCGCCGATGCCGTAGCCGGAGGGCCAGCGGTTGTTTTCGGGCATGTGGTGGGTGCCGAAGAGCTTGTCGAAAAGCGGGAAGTGGATGGAGAAATTCACGTCGATGGCTTCTTTTTCGATGCCGTGATGCCAGTGGTGAAAGCGCGGCGTGACGAAGAACTTTTCCATGAAACCGAGCCGCCAGCCCAGGTTCGAGTGCGCGAAGGTGGCGAACAGATAAACGACGAGGACATAGGCGTTCACGGCGGTCTGGCTGAAGCCGAGCAGAATCATCGGGAAGACCGTGGTGCCACGAAGGATGAGGATTTCGAGGAAATGCATCCGCGCCCCGGCCATCCAGTCCATGTGCTGCGCGGAGTGATGCACGGCATGGAAGCGCCACAGCGCCGGAATGCGATGAAACAGGCGATGCACCCAGTATTGAACCAAGTCCGTGAAGAACATGATGGCGACGAGTTGCACGAGGAAGGGCAGCGCGGCGACCCAGGCGCGAAACTCCGTCCATGACGTCAGTTGGAAGAGCGTCTGCGCGGGCATGAAGCTCAGCCAAGTGAGCACCTGCACCAGCATGCTGCTGATGAGGTAGTAAAACAGGTCCTCGCGCCATTCGTAACGGAAGATGCCTTGGTTGGCACGATTCGGGAACAGCGTTTCGAGTGGGATAAAGAGGAAACCGGTGAAGAGCAGGCGCAGCACGAAAAAATCGAGGCCGAAATAGACTGGCGTGAGATCTGGAGCCACTGCCGAAGCCGACGTGCCGCCAAAGGTCACCGCCAGCAGCGTGGCGATCATTCCCGTCATGCCGAGTGCCTTGCTGGGGCGCAGAACGAGGTTCAGCAGCGAAAAAACGAAGGCCAGAACCATGAGCACGAACATGCCGGTGCGAAACGCGGGATGCCCGATCACTCCGGCGTTTTCCTTCATGGTGAAAACGCCGGGGAAGCGCATCATGATCACAGTGCCCAACGCTGCGAGGCCGAACATCATGCCGAGCACGCCGCTGATCCAGCCGCTGCCGAATTTTCTTAGCGCGGGCGGTGCCTCAAGTTCACGACGAATCTTCAGGCGGGTCTCGTGGAGCGGGTTCATCGGCGAATTTATAGGGCAGGCAGAATGAATGACAAGACCGCGGATGGGCGGCAGGCGGAGACCAGAACGCCGGTTGCTTTCAGGCCTGGCTGTGCTCTGATGCCGGACCAAACCTCCCTCCCCCGCCTCAAACTCATGTCCGCGCATTCCTCCTCTGAAAAATCCTCCATCTGGTCTGTTATCAACATGGTGATCGGCCTCGCCATCGGCGGCGTCGTGCTGCTCTGGGTGCTGGCCTTTGTGGTGAAAGGACTCGGCTCTCTTATTCCTGCACCGAAGGCTGATCCAGCCGCAGTGGCTGCTGCTGCCCCTGCAAGCGCTGCCGCTCCCGCTCCTGCCGCAGACATTCCGGCACTCGAAATCACGATCAAGCCTGACTCCGCCAACCCTCTGGCCTACGACACGAAGTCCATCAGCGCCAAGGCTGGCCAGAAAGTGAAACTGACCTTCAACAACACCCACCCCACCCTGCCGCAGCCGCACAATTTTGTGCTGGGCAAGCTGGGCGTGGACAAAGGCAAGATGATGGGCATCGCCATGGCCGCCATGACTCTCGTGGACAAAGGCTACATCCCAGAATCCGCCGACATCCTGGCCAACACGAAGCTGCTGCAGCCCGGCCAGACCGAAACGATCGAGTTCACGCTGCCCGCCGCTGGTGAGTACAACTATATCTGCACCTTCCCCGGCCACGGAGCCATCATGAACGGCACCATCACCGTCCCATAATTCTTTCAAGATCCCCCAGCCATGGCCGTCTCCATCAGCGTCGATTACGAGGGCGGCCTGCGCTGCCGGACCACTCACGGTCCTTCGCAAAGCCAATTCATCACCGACGCGCCGGTGGACAACCACGGTAAGGGCGAGTCTTTCAGCCCCACCGACTTGGTCGCCACAGCTCTGGCGACCTGCATGGCCACGGTGATCGGGATCAAGGCTCAGCAAAAAGGCTATGACCTGCCGGGCATGAAGGTCAGCGTGGAAAAACACATGAGCGCGGACAGCCCGCGCCGCATCGTGCGCCTGCCGATCACCATCGAAGTTCCGCTGCCCGCCGATCATCCTGACCGCAAGCTGCTAGAGGCCACCGCACTCGGCTGCCCGGTGCATCACAGCGTTCACCCGGACATCGACAAACCGGTGACGTTTGTGTGGGGCGGAAATTGATTACCGCACCCAGCGGGAGCCTGGAGAGAGGCCCACCTGCCAGTTGCGCTCGTGCATGTAGGAGTAGTCGGTTTTTCCGACCGCACCGACCATCCAGGAGCCGGTCTTTCTCTTCCATGCTTTGCTGAAGCTCTCCGCCGTGTGGCAGCCCCAGCTTTGGCAGTAGGCTTTGCGGGCAAAAGCACTGCCGCTGATCTTGCCTAGCTCCTTCTCATGCAGCCAGGCCGTGGAGGTGGCGTAGGTGTCGGAGCTGTAGTCGAACATGAAGCTGTACTTGTTCGAGTGGCCGAAGTACTCGAAGCCGGAGATCTTCATGCTGCGGCGACCCGGGCCGTTGTTGATGTAGCGAATGAGCTCGTCCGCGCTGCGGAACCACACCAGATTGATGAAGGGGTAAGCCTTCGGCACCGATTCGATGTTTTGCGTCAGCGGCTGATGCTCGTCCGCCGCACGGCGCACATAACCATCGCGGTAAACCAGCCAGGTGATGCGTGTGCCCGCAGGGGCTGTCTTGTGAATCTCCTGCATGCGCACACGAGCGGTGCGGATGAAATTTCCCCACCAGCGGTCATGCTGCTCCCCAGGTCCACGGAGGTCTTCAAACTTTCGCACGGCAGGCCCGCCGCTGACGATGAGGTACTCAGTGTCGGCGGCGGCTTGGGAGACCAAGCCGCATGTGAGGAGAAAAATCGCGGAGAAAAACAGTCGGTTCATGACGGCGGCAACAAAGCACGGCTACTTCGACTCGACGAGCTTGAAGTTCTTGAACTGCACCACCATCGGCGGTCCCTGGTGGATTTGCAGGGCCAGCAGGCCCTCTTTCGGTGCGTTCGCGGTGTCCTCGTCGGTCACGTCGATGGTCTGCATGCCGTTGATGAAGTGCTGCACATGGTTGCCCTTCGCCACGATGCGGTACTCGTTCCAGTCTTCTTTCTTGATGGCGGCCTGGATGGCAGCGTTGTCGCCGACGAGGCCGTTTTTGGCGATCTCAGGCTTCTTGCCGTCCGCGCCGGGCTTGATGGTGTTTTTCTCGCCACGCAGGGCCAGGATGCCACGGCCGCGCTCCTCATAGAGAATGCCGCTGTATTTGTCCCCGGCCTCGAAATCAGCCTGGTAGCCGCTGATGATGGGGCCGAATTCGCCGGGGGTAAGTTCCTTGCTGCGATACTGCACGCCAGAGTTTCCCTTTTCGATGCGGTATTGGAAGGTCAGGTCGAAATCGCCCACCATCCCGCCCTTCCACACGAGGAAGGTGTTGTGCTTGATGATGCCTTTCTTCGGATCAGCCGGGTCAGGCGGCGTGATACCGGTGATGGCACCGTCCTTCACGCTCCAGAGGTCTTTGTTGCCCTCCCAGCCGGTCAGATCCTTGCCGTTGAAGATTTCTTTTTCGTCCGCGTTCGCAAACGAGACAACAGCAAACAAGGCGGCAAGGGTGTGGGACAGTTTCATGGATGGATTGGGTTGGACGGGCGAGGTGTAACGCGAGGGCGCGGGATTGTCTATCGCTTTGGCGGCCATGGCATTGGCGCTTGCGATTTTGTGAAACGGGCGATACACGCCGCTGAATGCAGATTCCTCGTTTCATCTATTCCCCCGCCTTGTGGCACGCGCTCGTCATCGCCTGGGCGGCCCTGCTCTACTGGCTCTCAGAACAGAGCCACCTGCCCTCACCCGCCAAGTTTGAGGGGATCGACAAAGTCCAGCATGCCGTCTATTTCGCCGCTGGAGGTGCCTGTTTTCTGCTCGGTCTGCGTCTGGCGGGGTTAGCACGCAAGACGCCGATCTCAATCCTTCTGACCGTGCTGTTCTGCGCCACCGTGGGTGGTTTGGACGAGTGGCATCAAACCTTCACCCCAGGCCGCAGCGGTGGTGACGTGTGGGACTGGCTCGCCGACATGACAGGCGGCCTCATCGGAGCCTTCATCGCGCTCGGGGTCGAAAAATGGATGAGCCACACGCTGCAGAAGACCGCCTGAGTATTCATGCCTCACGGTTCCCCGATCTTTGGATGCAGAACCACGGCGGCTTTGGTCTTGGCGGCTCTGGTCAGAACGTCTCGTGGTTGTTTACCGCTGGGCACCGGCTCGTAGGCCATGCCTTTGTAGCGCAGCGGTTTGTAGCCGAGCGCGAGCAGAGCATCCAGCGGGGCTTGCTTGAGGCCGGGCTTCCAGTAATCAGGCGCTCCGCCGGTTTCATAGTAGTAAATCCAGGTGTGCCGCTGATCGAACCATCCGGCGCACAGGATCACATGACGACGCGGGATGTTCAGCAAATCACCCGGATGTAAATCCTGAGCGCTTGGAAGCTCGGTGCAGACGGTGGGGAGTTGCGAGGTGTCATGCACACGCGGCAGCTTCAAACAACGCGAAACAAAGCCTGAACAGTCCACGCCAGCCGCTTGTCGGCTGACTCCAGCATTGTCCGTGCGTCGTTTCTCAGGTGAGGAGACATCCCCTCCGGCGCTGCCAGTTGAGATGGCGGCATCAAAAGAATCAGGATCATCAAAACCACCCCATTTGTATGGAATGCCGTGGTTGGCCTCGCCTGGAATCCACCAGCCACGCCGCTCGTGCTGGGACTCATGGCTGACATCTGGCGTGTTAACCAGAATACCCGCGTTATCCTTGCCATGCAGGATGTTGCGCGAAAACGGACGCCACGAATGGCTAGCGTAGCGCTGCGCGATGTCCATCGCCTCGTTCGGCGTGACCTGGGAGGGTGCTGAAGGATCGCCATGGATCATCTGCGGCGCTTCCTGAACCGTTTTGTTCAGGGAAACACAACTCACGGCGCAGAGAAGAAAAATCAAAGGCAGGCGGTTCATTTTCGCGATGATGGCGGGCCAAATAGAATGGCAAAAGGAAAAAGTGACCTTCCAACTGGCTCTTTTTCTTCTTTCGTTTTGTTCGACGAGTCCAAAGTTCCCAGACATGAAACTCCTCCCGTTCCTGTTCAGCCTGCTGCCATGCTTTGCATTGGCGCAGTCAAAGACCAGCCCGCGCACCGCGCTGGTCATCGGGAACGCAAAATATGAAACTGCCATCGGTCCGCTGCGCAACACGATCAATGATGCCAAGGCAGTCGCCAAAACCCTGCGCGAGATTGGTTTCTCCGTGCTCGAAAAGCAAAACGTCACGCGAGATGAACTGCTGAAGGCGGTGTTGGAGTTCCGCAAAACACTCGCCGACGCCGAGGTCGGCCTGTTTTACTATGCCGGCCACGGAATCTCCGTGGCAGGTTCAAATTACCTGCTGCCGGTCAAGTCTGGCTATAGCCCCGAGGGTGCCGATGAGGTGACACTGCGCATGCTAGCTGAAACGAAGCTCTTCAATGTGGAACAGGCCGTAGCAGACATGAAAAGCTCTGGCGCACACTGCAATCTCGTCATCCTCGACGCCTGCCGCACCACCGCGATCGCGCGCACCGGCCGCACGCGGGATGTCGCGAGCCCGGGCGGATTGGCTGAGATGAAACCGCCCGCAGGCTCTCTCATCGCCTTCGCTACGGATGCCGGGGAAACCGCACTCGATGGTGATGGCGTAAACGGCCTCTACACTGAGGAACTGCTCAAACACCTACGAACGCCCGGCCTGACGATTGAGCAAGTCTTCAAACGCACCCGCGCAGGAGTGTTGGAACGCTCGGAAGGCAGTCAAATCCCCGCCGAATACTCACGTCTTGTCGGCGAAGATGTTTTTCTCGCCGGCCCCGCAGCAGCAGCGCCAGCGATGCCACCTGCTCCTTTGCCAGTCACACTCGAAGGCATCGCCAAACTGGCCGCCGCAGGCAAGACGAACGAGTGTGTTGATGCATTGAAAAAGTATGCGCAAGCCAACGGCGCTGGTGATTACGCGGCAGCACCACTCGAAACCTTGCTGGAGCGGGTTAAGGACGATCTCAAGGATGCCACCGTGGCGGCGCCGAAGGTCGAAACCGCAGCCGCCACCTGCACGCTCGTGCTTGAAGCCCTGCGCGACTGCCTTCCCCCTGATCACGAAAAGAAAGCCCCCTTTACTGCCAAAGCTCTGAATCGACTTGGCGACGCGTTATTACTCCTCGGGCGTGCCGACGAAGCGCTCGACTCCTACAATGCCGCGCAGCCGCTCTCGCCCGATGATTCCTACATCCTGTACAACCGCGCCCGCGCCCATCTCGCCCTCGGTAACACCAAAGAGGCCAAAGCCGATTTCACCGCAGCGACGAGCACCAAATTCAACCAGCCGAAGGCCCGAAAACTCGCAGAGCGAGCCCTTGATGAGCTCAAGTAATCTCGTTCATACCGAAAACCTGGCGCAAACGTGTCCCCCTGAACCTGCCCCGATAAATTAGAGCCGAAAAATGGCTCACTTCAGCGGGAACCACCACATCAGCAGGGCGGTGAGGAAGACGTTCGCGAGGGCGAGCTCGAAGAACACCTTCCAACCCAGTGCCATGAGCTGGTCGAAGCGGAAACGCGGCAGCGTCCAGCGGATCACGATGAAGAAAACGATGAAGCAGAACACCTTCGCAAAGAAACAGCCGATGTGCAGCAGACCGAGCCACCAAGGCGTGGCTCCCGGTTGATAGTCGAGGCCCAGATACGGTGCGAAGGGGATGCTCCAGCCGCCGAGGAACAGCGTCACCGCGAGTCCTGAGCCGATGATCATCGCGGCATATTCACCGAGGAAAAACAGCGCGAACTTCATTGAGCTGTACTCGGTGTGATAACCTGCCACCAGTTCTGTCTCGCACTCGGCGAGGTCGAAGGGAAGGCGGTTCGTCTCCGCAAACATCGAGACGGTGAAGATGCAGAACGAGATGAAGATCGGAACCAGCAGCACCCAGCGCGAAAAGCTCAGCCCCTCGCCCCAAAGCGGCAGCAGGAGCCAGCCGTTAGCGTCCTGGAAGGCGGACATCTTGGTGAGGTTCAACTCACCAAAAATCATGAGCACCGGAATGATCGAGAGGCCCAGCGAGATCTCATAAGAGATCATCTGCGCACTGGCTCGCACGCCACCGAGGAAGGGGTATTTGGAATTCGAGGCCCAGCCTGCCAGCACGATGCCGTAAACACCGAGCGAGGCGATGGCGAAGGTGAACAACGGCCCGACGCTCAGATCCGCGATCACCAGCTTGATCGGCTCCGCCAGACCGAAGAAAGACAGGTCCAACTCGCTGCCGAAGGGGATCACGCAGCAGGTCAGGAGCGCGGGCACCATCGTCAGGCAGGGAGCCAGCCAGTAGTAGAAGGTGCGCACATGCGCTGGGACAAAGTCCTCCTTCAAAATGAATTTCAGACCGTCCGCCGCCGCCTGCGCCAGACCGCCGATGCCAAAGGGCTGCCAGTCTTTCTTGAATCCGAGCAGGGTGAGCGGCACGCCCACGCGATTCGGCCCCACGCGGTCCTGGATCACCGCGGAGATGCGTCGCTCGAAGTAAACCGAGATCGAGACCAGCGGCAGGATGACAATAAAGGAAAGGAAGACGATCTTCCCCACCGAGGCGGCGAGCGCAATGAGATCGAAGGTGGCAAGAAGGGGAGTGGACATCGGCGCGGCGATTATCCGGCCCTCAGCAGGGGCGGCAACCCGATTTTGTGAAAAATTTCACAAAGTCCGCTCCGCACGGTCACGGCAATGGATTTTGCACCGACTTGGCCGCCGATTCGTCGGTCAGCGGTGCCAGTTTATCCGCGATGCGGAAAAAGGTCAGGATTAGCTCCACCATCACCCGCGAAACAATCAGGTAGAGCAAAAAGGCCACTGGAGCCGTCACTAGCCCCCAGAAGCCGCTGAACAGCAGTTGGAGTCCATACAGCACCGCTCCGAGCAGATTCAGGACGTACAGCGTTCGGACCAAGCGTGGAGTCACGAGACGCTTGAAGGAAAGGTCCAGCACCAAGTCGAGCACGGCGCGAATCTGCTGCCACAGGCTTGAAAGCACGGAACCAGGGGATTGATCAGTGTTCATGCGGCCCAGAGTACGCGGTGCGCTCCCCTCTGGCAACCGGCCAAAACAGTCCTCGGAATACTGGTTGCGCGTCCTGAGAACCACAGCCAGAATCCGCGCCTCTTTTTCCGCCCTGTGGCCAGGTGCGATCATTCGAGAAGCTCATCGACAACCCAAACACTGAAAAGTCATGCCTGCGAAATCAAAAAAGCCCGCAGCTAAGAAGCCTGCCGCCAAACCCGCGAAGAACGCTCCTGTCAAAAAGGTGGCCAAACCGGCGGTAAAGTCGAAGAGCAAGCCCCTTCCCAAAAAAGCCGCGCCAACAAAGCCCGCGCCCAAGAAACCCTCCCCCAAACCTGTGAAGAAAACCGCTCCCCAGAAAGCTCTCGCTAAGAAACCTGCCGCCGCCGTTAAAAAGCCCGCCGCCAAAACCGCCTCCGCCAAAAAGACTCCCGCCCCCGCTCCGGCCAAGAAAGCCAGCGCACCTGCGAAAGCCGTGAAGCCAGCGGCCAAGCCTGCCACACCAGCGCCTGCCCCAGCCCCGGCTCCTGTGAAAGCTGTGGTCACCAAGCCTGCCGCGGCTCCGTCCAAGTCTTCCAAATCCACCCCGCCGCCACTCGCCGCGAAAGGACGCACCTCCATTTCCACCACTGGCACCCCTCGCGGCCGTGCCAACCGCGAAGAAGAAGGCATCACCATCGAGATCGCCAAGGGTCCGGTGAAAATGACCCCTTTCCTCAAGAAGCAGAAGCAGCGCCTCGTCGAGCTGCGTGACGCCTACCTGAACTCCATCGAAGGTGTCGCCAGCGAAACCATCCGCAATGAAGGCGGCGACTCCTCCGCCTTCGGCATGCACCAGGCCGACGCCGGCAGCGACGCCTATGACCGCGACTTCGCCCTCAGCCTCCTCGGCAAGGAACAGGACGCTCTTTACGAGATCAACGAGGCGCTCAAGCGCATCGAAACCGGCACCTACGGCCTCTGCGAAGGCACCGGAGTTCAAATCCCCGAAGAACGCCTCGAAGCCATGCCCTTCGCTCGTTACTCCGTGACTTATCAGGAAAAAATCGAGCGCAGCCAGATGAGCGGTCGCTGGAGCCGCCCCGTCCACTCCCTCTTCGGCCTCGACAACGCGGACGACGCCGCAGACGACGACAAGGATGAAGATGACGCCGCGCCAGCCTCGAATAATAACAACTCCGGCGAATCACTTGACTTCTCCAAGGAGTGACCTAGCCTCCGCGCCCCAAATTTATGCCGCGAGAAATCATCACCCTTGAATGCACTGAAGCGAAGGCCGCAGGAATGCCCCCTTCACGTTATGTGACCACACGTAACAAGAAAAGCGTCCGCACGCCGGGCCGTCTTGAGAAGGTGAAGTTCAATCACTTCATGAAAAAGCGCACCCTTCACCGCGAAACCCGCTAATTTTTTACCCAGACCGCCATGCAACCGAAGACCAAAGAACGCATGTCCAACTTCCGCCGCGCCAATCGCAAGATGCCGCGCCGCCGGGTGGACATCCCCGTGGAAAAGATCGTTTACACCAATCCCGAGATCCTTTCCCGTTTCACCACCGAATCCGGCAAGCTCATCCCCCGCCGCATCACCGGTCTTCCTGCTTGGCTGCACCGCAAAGTTGTTCGTGAGATCAAGCGCTCCCGCGCTGTGAATCTCCTGCCTTGATCCGCAGACCACCCGTGAAGGGTTCCTTTTGATCCGCTTCCCACTGTTGCTGCACGCGGCAGTGGGAAGTTTTATTTCCAGCCATGTCCGCCCTCCAAGACACGCAAAGCGAGCTTGATGACCGCCGTCTGCCCATCGATCGGGTCGGCGTCCGCAGCCTGCGCTTTCCCATGCGCATCCGCGATCGTGATGCCGCCGTGCAGCACACCGTTGCCACCGTTTCCCTTGCCGTTGATCTGCCGCATCAGTTCAAAGGCACGCACATGAGCCGCTTTGTTGAGATCCTGCATGCTCACGGCACCGAACTGACCGTCTCCAACATCGTCGCCATGCCGCATGAGTTGATGAAAAAGCTCCATGCCGACAAAGCGCATGTCGAGATGCGCTTCCCTTACTTCCGCGCCAAAAAAGCCCCCGTTTCAGGTGCTGAAGGCCTGCTCGACTACGGCGTCGTCTTTGAAGTGAACGCGGACGCGGGCAAGACCGACTTCGTGCTCACCGTCGAAGTGCCGGTCGCCACGCTTTGTCCGTGCTCCAAAGCCATCAGCGCTCGTGGTGCCCACAATCAACGCGGCACCGTCACACTCGCCGTGCGCTTCACTGAACCGGTGTGGATCGAGGATCTCATCGAACTCGTCGAATCAAGCGCCAGCAGCGAGCTATACAGCATTTTGAAGCGTCCCGACGAAAAATTCGTCACCGAAGCCGCCTACGACAATCCGGTCTTCGTCGAAGACCTCGTGCGCAACGTCGCCGTGAAGACCAAGGCGCATCCGCGCATCACCTGGTTCCGCGTCGAAGCTGAAAACTACGAATCCATCCACAATCACAACGCCTGGGCGGTGATTGAGAGCCACACCACTCCTTCATGACCCACGTCACCGCCGTTCTCCGCACCGATGAGCCCAATCTGATGCATCAGGCCGTCGAGGAGGCCGTGCGTCTCCTGCGCGAGGGCGAAGTCGTCGCTCTGCCGACGGAAACCGTCTATGGCCTCGCCGCCAATGCGCTCGATCCCGCTGCGGTCACGAAAATCTTCGAGGCCAAGGAGCGACCGACTTTCGATCCACTCATCGTCCACCTGGCGAACAAGGATCAGCTCGATCTCGTCGCCGAGGTGCCCGAAGGCATCGCCCCAACGTTGAAAAAACTCATCGAGCGCTTCTGGCCCGGCCCGCTGACGATCCTGCTGCCGAAAAAGCCGATCGTGCCCGACATCGTCACCGCCGGCCTGCCCACCGTGGCCGTGCGCGTCAGTTCCAACGGCATCTTCAAGCGCGTCATCAGCGCTCTCGACAAACCGCTCGCCGCACCGAGCGCGAACCGCTTCGGCTCCATCAGCCCCACCAGCGCCAGCGCCGTGCTCACCGAGCTCGACGGCCGCATTCATCTCATCGTCGATGCCGGCGCCAGCCTCTACGGCCTCGAATCGACCATCATCAAGATCGAACCCGGCTCGCCGAAGCCGCTCATCACCATCGTGCGCCCCGGCCCTATCACGCCGGACGACTTGAAACTCTATGGCAAGGTGAAAGTCGCCATCCGCAGCGTCATTGACGGCCCGTCCGACGCTCCCGGCCAGCTCGCCTCTCACTTCGCGCCAAAAACACCGCTGCGCCTGCTGGAGCGCCCGTCCGATTTCATTCCTGAGGAAGGCAAGCGCTA
>CAXNGR010000026.1:0-12680 GCA_964201265.1 Verrucomicrobiaceae bacterium | reverse complement strand
ATGCCTACGGCCCGCAATCACGCGTGCCCGGCAGCTTTGCGGCGAACTGCCTGCTGGCACGTCGCATGGCGGAAAGCGGCGTGCGTTTCATCCAGCTTTATCATCGCGGCTGGGATCAGCACTACAATCTGCCCAGCGACCTGCGCCTTCAATGCGGCGACATCGACCAGCCCTGCGCCGCTTTGATCAGCGATCTCAAGCAGCGCGGCCTGCTGGATGACACGCTCATCGTTTGGGGCGGTGAATTTGGCCGCACTACCTACTCGCAGGGCAAGCTGGAGCCCGCCAATCACGGACGTGATCATCACGGCCGCTGCTTCACGATGTGGCTGGCTGGCGGCGGCGTGAAGACTGGCATCCAGTTCGGCGAAACCGACGACTTCTGCTTCAACATCGCCCGCGATCCTGTGCATGTGCACGATTTGAACGCCACGCTGCTGCATCTGCTCGGCTTCAATCACGAACACCTCACCTTCCGCGCCGAAGGCCGCGACTACCGCCTCACCGACGTGCATGGGCGGGTCATGCGAGACCTGCTTGCGTGACTTGGCCTCACAAAGAAGGCTGCCATGCTTCCATGGCGTGACTCGCAGCCCCCAGAGCGCCAGCATCCTCGCCGAGAGAAGAGGCCACGATGTTTGGCGGCATGTCCCTGAGTGCGGGCATGAGATTGGCGGCTTGACGGGCGATGTCGGAGCAGAAGCGCTCCCCTAGCGCTGTCAGCGGCCCGTGGAGGAAATAGCTCGGGGAATCGAGCAGCAAATGCAGCAGGCCCATCACACGCGCATAATCGTTGACCACGCTTTGCCAGACCTCGCCCTCGACCTGCGCGAGGCTGTGCAAGGCCACTCGCAGATCTCCCGGCAGACGTGCGCCGCTGGCGGCTCCGGCCAGCCTGCGCCAGACCGCAGGTGCGCAGAGCGCATGATGCATCTCACCACCTGCGCCATTCAGCGGCCACACCCAGCGGCCGATTTCACCCGTGGCGTGATGTTGGCCGTCGATCAGCCGCCCATGCTTCATGACCGCGATGCCAAAACCGCTACGAGGCCCGAGAATGACGTAGTCATCGAGTTCACGCCCCCCACCGAACCAACGCTCCGCCAAAGCAATGACGCGCAGGTTGTTTTCGAGGATGATCGGTGCAGCGAAGTGTTTCTCCAGCTCGTCACGCACAGGCACATTACGCCAGTCCGGCAGGAAGGAGTAATGCAACCCCACACCTGCGGAACGGTCGATCAAGCCGGGAGCGCCGATGCCAATGCCCAGCAGCGGCCCTGCAGCCCCTGGCTGGAGTTCCAGGATCAGCCGGGCGATGTCCTCGAGCACGGAGGCCGTGTCCGCATCTTCAGGCAGCGAATGGGTCAGCGTCAGGGTCTGCACCCCGGAGAAATCCACCCTCACTGCCTGAATGCGCTCGGCATGGAACTCGACTCCCGCAAACCAGCCCGCGCTGGGCACCGTCTGCAGCACCCGCTTCGGCCTGCCCATGCGCCCCTGTTCCAGACCTGACTCAATCAAGTGCCCGGTGGCGATCAACTGATCCACATAATACCCCGTGGTGCTGGGGGACAAACGCAGCACATCCGACAGCGCACGGCGCGAGGTGGCATGACCGCTGCGCACATGCAGGATGGCCTTGGAGAGGTTTTCACGAAGTTCTTCAACGCTTCTCATGTCGGGTGAGTGAATGGGGTGACTGCGATGGCTGTCATGAACTAACAACTGCAATATTACGATATTGAAATATGTCGAGTCTTGGGTTCATACTGCTGGCAACTCAACCACACCGAAAGTTTTTCAACTGTTCATGATCACAGCTCCCCACATTCGCACCACGGCCCGCCAGTGTGAGGTCGCCTGGTTTTCCGCCTTGTGCTCCGACGACTACGAGTTTCTCGGGGTGCCAGACGGCTCTCTGCGCTCCAATTATGAACACTGTGGTGCCATTGTGAGAAAGGCAGACACACTCGGCTATCAAAACATCCTGCTGCCGTCCGGCTGGATCGCAGGGCAGGATGCGTTGGCCTTTGCCGCCGCCATGGCTCCGCAGACCACGCAGATCAACCAACTCGTGGCTCTGCGCATGGGCGAGGTCTGGCCGCCGATGCTCGCCCGCGCCATCGCCACGGTCGATCACATCGCCCAAGGCCGTTTGTGCATCAATATCATCTCCTCAGACATGCCCGGCCTGAAGGAGAGCAACGACACGCGCTACGCCCGGGCCAGCGAGATCATCCAAATCCTCCAGGGTCTCTGGCGCACCGACGGCCCTTTCGAGTGGAAGGGCGAGTTTTACCAAATCAGCCTGCCCAACACCGAACCGGCCAAGCCTTACCAGCAAAACGGCGGTCCGCTCATGTACTTCGGCGGCATCTCGCCCGCCGCGCAGGATTTATGCGCGAAGCATTGCGATGTCTTCCTCATGTGGCCGGAGACGGAGGACCGCATCGCTGAAACGATGCGCACCATGTCGGAAAAAGCCGCCGCATATGGTCGCCAGATCGACTTTGGGTTCCGTGCGCACGTCATTGTGCGTGAGACCGAAGCCGAAGCCCGTGCCGCCGCCGACCGCCTCATTTCAAAGCTCGACGCGGCTAAGGGAGCCGAGATCAAAGCCCGCTCCCAGGACAGCCAGAGCGCCGGTGTGAAGCGCCAGGACGAACTCCGCGCCCAAAGCACGGACCTCTACATCGAAGACCATCTCTGGAGCGGCATCGGCCTCGCCCGAAGTGGCTGCGCCAGCGCCATCGTGGGCGATCCCGATCAAGTGCTCGCCAAACTCAACCGCTACATGGACATGGGCATCCGCGCTTTCATCCTCAGCGGCTACCCGCATCTCGATGAGTGCGACCTCTTTGCGAAGCATGTGCTTCCCAAGCTACCCATGTGCCGCCTGAACGAACTCCAAGGCCGCCGCGTTCCCGATCCAGTGACGCCGTTGACCACCGCCGAGCGGAAATGACCCCTCAACATCTCACGTCTCACCTCTAACTCTCCCCCTTCGCCCATGCCTCCCATTCGCTTCGCCCTCGCCGGATTCGGTGCCTGGGGCAAATTTCACGCTCAATCCATTGCTGGAAACCCGGACGCCAAACTCGTCGCCATCACCGCGCCATCAGAGGCTTCGCGTGAAGAGGCTCGGAAGCTCTATCCCGAGGCGCAGATCTTCGCCGACAGCCTGGAAATGATCGCGCAGGCGGAGTTCGACATCATCGACATCGCCACGCCGAGCCACACGCATCGCGAGATCGCGCTCGCGGCCATGCACAAGGGCAAACACGTCCTGCTGGAGAAGCCGATGGCCATCACGCTCGATGACTGCAAGGCCATCGTCGCAGGAGCGCGTCAATACGGTGTGCATCTCGCTGTCGGGCACGAGTTGCGTCTCTCCAGCCAGTGGGGCCGCATCAAGGAGATCATCGACGCGGGCACCATCGGTGTTCCGCAATACGTCCTCGTCGAACTTTCGCGCAAACCTTACCGCCTCGGAGCCTCTGGCTGGCGCTACGATCAGAACCGCGTCGGTTCCTGGGTGCTAGAGGAGCCGATCCACTTCTTCGACCTCGCCCGCTGGTATCTCGAAAGCAGTGGTGATCCCGTCGAACTCCACGCCTACGCCAACTCGCGCGATCCGCAGCGCCCCACACTGTTCGACAACTTCAGCGCCATGTTCAAATACGCGAACGGTAGCTACGCTGTGGTTTCGCAGACACTCGCTGCGTTTGAGCATCATCAAACCGTGAAGGTCAGCGGCACCAAGGGCGCACTGTGGGCCGCCTGGAGTGGTGCGCTCGATCGCACACTGGAGCCGGAATACTTCCTCAAGGTTTTCGACGGCGAGCACCTCGAAACCGTGAAACTCGAAAAACACAGCGGCGAGGTCTTTGAGCTGCGCGAGGAGATCGCTCAATGCGTGGAGATGGTTCGCAGTGGCAAGAAACCCGCTGCCACCGGACTTGACGGTCTTTGGAGCGCCGGTTTGTGCCTCGTGGCCGAAGAATCCATCCGGCAGGGCAAACCGCTTCCCGTGGGCGAGATGCTGACGTTTTGACCGCCCGTTTGCGACCTGTCCGCTGTTACTGCACACCTGCTCGACTGCTTGCAACATCCGTGGACTGGAGTTTTCGACTTCACCGCCGAAAAAACGCCGCTACAGCAGTTCCTCAACGAAGCGCTTCGAGTCGAAGGGCTGGAAGTCCTCCACACGCTCCCCAAGACCGATGAAGCGGGTGGGGACGCCGAGTTCCTGCTGGATGTTGACGAGCACACCGCCTTTGCCGCTGCCGTCGAGCTTGGTGACGATGAGACCGGTGAGCGGGATGGCTTTTTGAAATTCACGCGCCTGCTGGAGCGCGTTGGAGCCCGTGGTGGCATCCACGACGAGCCAGACTTCGTGAGGCGAGGTCTCGTCCTTGCGGCCCAGGATGCGATGAATCTTTTTCAGCTCCTCCATGAGGTTGTGCTTGGTGTGGAGGCGGCCGGCAGTGTCGCAGATGAGGAAGTCCGCCTGAGTTCTGAGCGCGGTCTCGTAACCGTCGAAGCAAACAGCAGCGGGATCGCAGTTCGGCGGACCTTTGACGAGAGGAATCTTCAGACGATCAGCCCAGACGGTGAGCTGCTCCACCGCAGCAGCGCGGAAGGTGTCCGCAGCGGCCAGCACGACTTTGTGCCCACGCTGATGCAGCACATGGGCGAGCTTGGCCGTGCTCGTGGTCTTGCCAGTGCCATTCACGCCGACCATGAGGAGCACCTTGGGCTTTCCAGGCAGCGGATCGAGCGTGGCGACGGTCTCTGGCAAAATCTTGCGCACATGCTCACGCGCCACCTGAACGATGTCCGCACCGTGCAGCGTGCGCTGGCGGGATTTCAGATCGGCGACGATTTGTAGAGCGAGACGCGGGCCGAGATCTCCGCCGATAAGAGCTGCCTCTAGGTCATCCCAGTCGATGTCGGGCTTGGTGAAACGCTGAAAGAGAGATTTGAAGAATCCGGCCATGGTCGAAGTGAAAAACGTCTTCTACGGCATGAAAGAGCGGAGTGCCATCTCCTTTCAAAGTCCTCCAGTTTTTGCGATCTCCACCAAGACCGAACGGTGATCTGACCCCAAATCCGGCCCAATCTCACGCTTGAGCACCATCAAGCCATTTTTGACGAGCACATGGTCGATGGGGATCATGTGCGGGCCGTCGCACCCCCATGTCGGCACCCACACTGGAGGCACTGAGTTAAACGCCATGCCACTCTCTTCCATGAGCAGCCGCATACCATCGCACCAGGGCGTTGAGTTCAGATCACAGGCCAGGATGACCTCTCCAGACATCGGTTTCAACAACGCTGCCAACTCACGAATGTGCCGTCTTCTCTCCTGGAAGTTTTGCTCTCCAAATGGGCGCGGTGGATGCGCGCCGATGAATGTGAGCGGCCTTCCCTCATGCTCCAGATACACCACCAGCGTCGGAACATCCAAAATCTCAAACCGTTCCATCGGCAGGCGCGAAAAGCAGACCACACTGAAGTTTCCAAAACCGAGACCGTCGGCCTGCTGCGGATACTTGCGGTAAAGCGGCTCCAGATCCTGCCGCCACGACTGGTCCACTTCAATCAGGCAGACAATGTCGGCATCCGTCTTCAAAACGTGCTCCACCACCGACTTGCGCTGCCGATTGGTGATGAGGACATTGAAAGTCAGAACCCGCAAAGGCTTCTGTGGTTGAATCTCCTCTGCCGGAGTAAAACCGCTGCCGGGGATCGAAACAACCAGCCAGACATTCCAAACGCAGGATGCGACCGCAAACACCGCTATCCGTGAGTGCCTAAGCAGCCAGGCCAAAACACCGATGGCGGCAGCACAAAGCACATATTGGAGGCGGAAATGAGCCAACAAATCAAACGGCCACCAAAATCGCCCCAAGCTACCTAGCCAAGTGACCAGTAGCAGTAGGCCAAGGATCGTCGGTGTGATGTTGCGGATGAGAGTCTGGCTCATCGGTCGGGGCAATTGGCTGAACATGACACAGCAAAAAGGTTAAAGTCCCCCAGCTCTTGCCAGTTCCACCGTGACCGAGCGATGATCTGAGCCCACATCCGGCCCGAGCACGCGCTTTTGCACGCTGAAGCCGCCTTTGAGCAGTACATGGTCGATCGGGATCATTGTCGGCAGGTTCAAGCCCCAAGTAGGCGGCCAGACAGGATCGACCGAGCGGAATTGCAGCCCCCCAGCTTCACGCAGCAGCCGCATCCCCTCGCACCAGGGCGAGGCATTGAAGTCACCGGCCACGATGACCTCGCCCTCAATGGCGGCAACAGTGGAGCCGATCTGAGAAAGCTGCGAACGCCACTGCTGGGCATGCAACGCGCCGATCGGCGTGTCAGGATGGGTGCCGATGAAGGTCAACTTGGTGCCTAGATGATCGAGATTGAGCAGGACGGTGGGTAAGCCCCAGATCGTGAAACGACGAACCTCGCTACTTTTCACCGGCAGCCGCGTGTAGCAGGCGATGCTGAAAGCTCCAGCAGAGAGATCTTCAACCCGCTGAGGATACTTCACCCGCAGTGGCTCCAAACTGTGCTGCCAAGAGCTATCAACCTCCAGCAGGCACACAATGTCTGCGTCCACCTGGAGCACATGATCGATGGCGGCGATGTGATTTTTGTTGGTGAACAGCACGTTGAAGATCATCAAGCGCAGCGGCTTTCCAGCACTGACCACCGGCACAGCGGTGTGATGGACGGCATGAATGATCTGCGCATTCCATAGCATTGAGATCAATGCCGCGAGCACCAGCCAGGTGCGCCTTCGGAAGAGCGCGAAGAGCACCACCGCCATGCCAGCAACGAGGTATTGCAGCCGAAAGTGGGACACTAAGTCTAGCACCCAGTGATACCGTCCCAAGCTGCCCAGCCAAGTGAATGCCAGAGCGAGAACTGCGATGAACTCGCAGAATCCGCCGAAAGAGACGGACCTTTTCAAAAAGGAGGGCTTGGCGGCTGGGGGCACTTCTTCAGTCATCGGCAATAGCGGCGATCATGGCGTGATCCAGGCATGATGCACCTTCTTCTTGCACGCGGATAACCGCCGTTCATGGATGAGCACATGGGTAAACTTCAAGACAAAGTCGCAGTCATCACCGGAGCCGGACGCGGCATCGGCAAAGCCATCGCTGAAACCTTCGCCGCCGAGGGCGCGAAAGTCGCCATCATCAGTCGCACACAGGCCAACGCACAAAGCGCCGCTGACGCCATCAACGCCGCCCATCCTGGTGCCGCCAAGGCTTACGCCGTCGATGTGGCCGATGGCCCGGCCTGCGCAGAGGCCGGGAAGCAGATTCTGGCTGACTTTGACCATGTGGACATCCTGGTGAACAATGCCGGCGTCACCAAGGACGGTCTGCTCCTGCGCATGAGCGAGGAAGACTGGGACGCCGTGCTCGACACGAACCTCAAAGGAGCCTTCAACATGCTGAAAGCCGTGCAGCGCAGCATCCTGAAGCAGAAAGGGGCGCGCATCATCAACATCAGCTCCGTCATCGGCCTGATCGGCAACGCTGGCCAAGCCAACTACGCCGCCAGCAAGGCCGGCCTCATCGGCTTCACGAAGTCACTCGCCCGCGAGTTCGCCGGTCGTGGTGTCACCGCAAACTGCATCTGCCCCGGCTTCATCGCCACGGACATGACCCATGTGCTCAATGACCAGGTGAAAGAGGAAATCCTGAAGAAGATCCCTCTCGGTGATCTCGGCTCCGCCGAAGACATCTCCGCCGCCGCCCTCTACCTCGCCAGCCCACAGGCCCGTTACGTCACCGGCCAGATTCTCACGGTCGATGGTGGGATGGTCATGTAGAGCTTGATGCTGGATGCTAGTTTCTCGATTCTGGATCTAGCATCCAGACACCAGCCTCAAGCATCCGTGAAGATCATCATCACGATGCTCGTGGCATTGAAAATCATGTGCAGCAGCATCGGCACCAGCAGGCAGCCGGTCATTTCGTACGCGATGCAAAACAGCACCGCCAGCACGCACAGCGGCACTAGACTGCCCACATGCTGGTGGATGATGGCAAACATGAGCGACGAGGCCAGCGCTGCGAAGGGGGCGTCCGTGTAGCGCTTCAGTACACCGTACACAAAACCGCGAAAAAGCGTCTCCTCCGCCAACGGGGCGATCACCACGGCCGCGAGCACCACCAGCACCTTGAGTCCGAGATTGTCGGAGGTCTTAAACGTCTCCACCAACTGCTGCGGCTGTAAATCCGGCCAGACGCTCTGTAACCAATTCGTCACACCGATGGCGACCAGACTCACCGTGACCAGACAGACCACCGTGAACACCAGCACCACCCGGAAAATCGAGCGCCAGTGGACATGCTGCAGACCAAACAACTCCGCCGGGTTCAGGCCGCGCAGACGATGCAGATACATCAGCAGCGCCAAGCAGACCATGAGGTTAAACACCATGCTGATAATGATCCCAGCACTGCTGATGACCGAGTCTGCCTTCTCCCCGGTCGAAGCCTGCATGGTGCTGATGAAAAACAGGCCCAGCAGTGCCAGCAAGATCAAGTCCGGCGCAGAATAGGGGCGTGACAGCACCTGCCCCTCCTGATTCCACGACTCCTCAGGTCGCCGCAGCCGCAAGGTGCGATACCCCAGCAGCGCGAACGCGGTGGCGATGGCGACCAGGATGGCAAGATCCCGCAGAACCCCAATGGTGAAAACGTCTGCCATGATCAGTGGGCGTAATGCGCTGGCAGGTAGTAGGGCACACCCGGCTGCAGTTTCGGCAGCAGGCCGCTGCTCACATCGAGCTGCACTCTGGCAGGCTGCGCAGTCTTCGCCGAGGCCATGCCAAAGGCGTCAAACAAGCTGACCTCGTGCCGGTAGTTCACCACTGCCGCGTCCGCCGCTTTACCCAGCTCACGCGCCAGAGCGTAGGCATCCTCGACATAGCCGATCTGGTCCACCAGCTTCGCCGCCAGAGCCTCGCGCCCCGTCACCACACGCCCATCGGCCACGGTGCTTTTCAGCCTCTCCTTCGGCACGCCCCGCGCCTCGGACACGATGCCGAGGAAGCGGTCGTACATCTGCATCACCAGGTTCTGCACATAAGCCTTTTCATCCTCACGCATCGGCCTTGCGCCGCTCAGCGAATCCTTGAAGGCACCACTGGTAAACGTCGCCATGCTGAGGCCCACTTTGCCAAACAACTCGCTGTAATTCATCGTCTCGATGATCACCCCGATGCTCGCAGTCAGCGTCGTCTCACTCGCCACGATCTTGGTGGCCCCGCAGGCCACATAGTAGCCGCCTGAGGCCGCCATCGAGTCCATGTAAACCACCACGGGCTTCACCTTCGCCGCTGTCTTAACCGCGTTGTAGATGATGTCTGAGGCCGTGACCTCACCGCCGGGAGAATTGATGCGCAGAACGATGGCCTTCACGTTCTTATCCGCCACCGCTTGCTCCAGCGAGTGCTTGAGACTCTCCACACTCGGCATCGCCTCGCCAAAGAGGCCGCCTACCTCCATGGAGGAGATCACGCCCTCCAGATTGAGATGCACGATCTTCTCCGCCGTCGGCTTCTTCGCAGCCTCCACCGTTACCTCGCTGAAGCGCTTCTTCGGCTGTGCGGTCGAATATAAAGCCGCTCCGTCCAGCCCCAGGTCCAGCTTGCCGATGAATAGGCCCAGGTTCAGCCCCACGCTCACTACCAGCGCGAAGATCAGCAGCGCGATCAGACATCCAGATTTTTTGCTCATAAGTTGGCCACGCTAAGCGCCCCGTGCCTGCTTGCCAAGCCTTCAACCCGATTTTTCCCACCCATGACTCGCCCGCACCCTCCGACTCGATCAGGGAGGTTCACGGTTGTTTGCGGTCGTTGAAAGGCGTCGATGTTGACGGATCAGCCCGCACGCCGCAGCACACGCGAGAGACGATGGTAATTCGGTGCCTGGGAACCGGTGAAGGACGCAGTGATGAGGCAGTTGAGGGACGAACCGGGCGCTTCGAGCAGTTCAACCTCCAAATCAGTGAGTTCCTCAGGGCGCATGATGTGCAGCAGCGCGGCGCGGAGGTCGGATTTCAGGCGCTCGACGACGGCCTGCGCGGAGGTGGCTTCAGGATAGACGGGCAGATTGACGGTGACGCTGCGAGTGAAGCCAGCACTTAGTGAGGCCACGTCCATGGTCATGAAGGTGGCAGTCGGTATCCATCGCTTCAAGCCGCCATCATAGGTGACCTCCACATGGTCCGGCGTGATCTCCGTCACCTGGGCCAGGATGCTGCCGTTGAGCGCAGTGGCATTGAGCAAAATCCAGCCGCGGTTCTCACACGGAAACCATGCCTCATCGAGCTTGCTGGGGCGTGAAGTCAGGCCCGCCAGCATTTCCAGCGGCAGGCGCAGTCCTGTGCCGCCCATGGCCGGATTGGTGAGCTGGGTGAACATGTAGATCGCGCCCACGCGCCAGGGCACGCCCTGGATGATGACGCGCTCTCCTTCCCGCACCGGCCCCAAATTGAGCAGGAACTGCAACTGCGTCAGATGCCGGGCGATGCCGGTTTTCGCCGTCATCAACAAACCGCCGAGGGCCAGCAGTGCTAGGCCGCCGAGCAGCCAGTCTCCCCGCGCATACAGCACCAGCAGCGCGGCAGAAATGCCGAGCAGCAGGCTGACGCCCTCGTGCCCCACATCCAGCACGCGCAAGGTGAAACCCAGGCGCTGGTATTTGCGCACCGGGACGACCTTCAACACATACGAGTAAGCCGTGCGCAGCCCGAAGAAGACCACGATGAAGACCAGCAGCGCCAGAATGATGTTCGTGCCACGAATGAAGACAAAACGCTTCACGTTGGAGCCCAGTTCCGTCCAGAAGTCGATGCCCGTGACGCGCAGCTCGGTCAGTTGATGCTGAAGCGCGGCGATGCGGTTTTTGGACTCGTCCAAACGGGCCTGCCACGTCTTGCGGGAGTCGTTGAGGGCCGTGCGCAGGCCGGCGTCGGGTGCCTTGGCGGCTTTCACCTCAGCCAACAGCTTGTCGATCTCCGCCATGGCGCGACTGGCCTGAGTTTCGCGATCCCGGAGCTGGACGATTTCGTCTTCCAACTCCTGCACACGACGCGCTTTCTGGCTGAGCTGCCGCAGGTCGGTAAAAACGGGGGTGAGGAGTTGACTGATCTCCTCCTGCAAGCTGGGCGGTGCCACTGGACCACTTTTGTCGCCACGCGTCTCCTGCGCCTGCAAGCCGGTGGCCAGCACCGCGAAGTCCCGCTCCACCTGCTGCCTCTGCTTGTCCAGCGCGTCGATCTGCTCCTGCACCTCACGTTTGGCGGAGTCACTGGTCTCGCTTGGCAGACGTTTGCGCAGCTCATCGAGCGATTTGCGCAGACCGTCGCGTGTGTTCAGCAGCCCGCGCAGGGTTTCCTTCTTGTCCGGTGGCCCGACTACCACGGGAGCAGGCGCGGGTGCCACTGGCGGCACAGGCGTCTGTGCGAGCAGGCCACCGAAGCTGAGCGCCAGCAGCAGGCACAGCAAGCATCCATTGAAGCATTGTCTCATGCCGCCATTACAAGGCGGGGCCGCAGGTTTGGCAACTGCGGCGCTGCTTTACCGTGATGAGGGAGGCAGCCGACAGCAGCCGTGGAATGAACCAGATTTTAGTGCCCGCAGAACGTGCTCCGAGCTTGCGGAAACAATCCTCCGTTGTCCTGTCTTTGCTGTGGCAGCGATTGGCTCCCGCGGTCGCTTTTCCATGAAACCCTTCCTTCAACTCGCTCAAGCCCGCACGCCCGAAGGCGCGGAACTGACACTGCATGCACATGACACGCATTTTTACCTGCGCGTGAACCGACAGCCCTTGATGGGGACGAACGCGTCAGAGTCGGAGAAGGTGCTGGCGGAACTGGCGTGCGCCCGTTTGAGCCGCCAACCGGAAGTGCGGGTGCTCATCGGCGGGCTGGGGTTTGGTTTCACCTTGCGGCGGGTGCTGGAGCTGGTGGGCGCGGATGCCCGTGTTCAGGTAGCCGAGCTGTTGCCGGAGGTTGTAGCGTGGAATCGTGAGTTTTTGAGCACGGTGAACGGCTTGCTGCTGAAGGATGCGCGGGTCGAGGTCAGTGTGGAGGATGTGTTTCAGGTGATCACTCGCGCTCCGGCGGCGCACTACGATGCCATCCTGCTGGATGTGGACAACGGCCCCATCGCCATGGTGCAGGACGGCAACGCTCGACTCTACCAGGCGCAGGGCTTCCAGGCGATCACCCAGGCGCTCAAACCCGGTGGGCGTGTGACGTTCTGGTCCGCCAGCACGGACCATGCATTTGCCAAACGGTTGACCAAAGCCGGCTTCAAGGTCGAGACGGTGGCGGCGAAGGCCTACCCACAAGCGAAGCGCTGCACGCACACGATCTTTGTGGCGGATCGGAAGGATTAGCAGCCTGTTGAAAAACTCCCGGAGTGATAAGTCAGCGGTGAAAGGTGAGAGGTGTCGCCTGCGGCAGCACCACTGCTGACATCTGACGTTTAGAGCATTTTAAATCATAATGTGGAACAGTTTGACGGACGGTGTACAGCTAAGGATGGCCGCACTTTCCCTTGATCTCCGTCAACGCATCATCAGCACCTGCGACCGGGGTGAAGGCACCCAGGAACAGATCGCCCAGCGCTTTGGCGTCTCCTACGGCATGGT
>CAXNGR010000025.1:0-12867 GCA_964201265.1 Verrucomicrobiaceae bacterium | reverse complement strand
TGAGTTGGTGTGCGCGTTCCAGATTCTCAGTCATCACGACTCCGGCCAAATCCTTGGCAGGCGTCATCCTGGCGGATTCTGTCGTGCGTGTTCCCATGCTCCGCGTCATTCATAAGACGATTCGCAGCGGATGCAACGCGTGCATTGCTTATAAACCTACATTCAGGCCATGATTTCCTTCACCACCGTGCCATAAACATCCGTGAGGCGGAAGTCGCGCCCCGCATAGCGATAGGTAAGTCGTTCATGATCAAGGCCCATCAGCGCCAGCACCGTCGCGTGCCAGTCGTGGATATGCATCTTGTTCAGCACGGCCTCGTAGCCGTAGTCATCGGTCATGCCGTAGTTCATGCCGCCTTTCACACCGCCACCGGCCATCCACATGGTGAAGCCCTTGTTGTTGTGGTCGCGGCCATCATCCCCCTGCGAATGAGGTGTGCGGCCAAACTCACCGCCCCAGATCACCAAAGTGTCCTTCAGCAGTCCGCGTGCTTTTAAATCTGCCAGCAACCCTGCCACCGGCTTGTCCACTTGGTTGCAATTGCGCTCAAGACCCGCCTTCAAGCCGAAATGCTGGTCCCAGTTTCCGTGCGTGATCTCAATGAAGCGCACGCCCGCCTCGACAAACTTGCGCGCCATGAGGCACTGCTTGCCAAACGTGTCCGATTCGCCATCGCCGATGCCATAAAGTGCCTTCGTGGCCTCGGTTTCCTTCGTGAGGTCCATCACCTTCGGCACCTCCGCCTGCATGCGGAAGGCCAGTTCATACGATTCAATCACGCCCTCGACCTCCGCGCTGACTCCCCCGCCCTGCTGCATGGTGGATTTGTTCAGTGACTGCACCAGATCAAGCTGCGCGCGCTGCGCCTCGGTGTTGAAGCGGCTGTTCTTGATGTTCGCCACCGTCGCCTGGTCCATGCCGCCGCCGAAACGACGCCCCAGCGCCGCTGGAAGCCCCGGAATCGTCGGACCGCCCACTTTGGTGCCCTGGTAGATCGCAGGCAAGAACGCGCTGCCAAACGTGCGCGTCGCATTGCCCGGTGGATTGATCGTCACAAAGCCCGGTAGGTTCTGGTTCTGCGTGCCGAGGCCGTAAAGCGTCCACGCGCCCAGCGATGGACGCACAAACTGCGTCGTACCCGTGTGCAATTGCGTGAACGCCTGCGGATGCGCTGGCAAATCAGTCGCCATCGAGTTCAGCATGCACAGATCATCCGCATGCTTCGCCAAGTTCGGCCACAACTCGGACATCCACAGGCCGCTCTTGCCATGCTGGCCAAATTTCCACTGCGGCGGCATCAATTTCGCCGTGCCGTAGCGTCCCGCTACCGACGGCGCTGACTTGCCAGCATCAGCGATGAGCTTAGGCTTGTAATCAAAGGTATCCACATGCGAGGGCGCGCCCTGCATGCACAGGAAGATCACATGCTTGGCCCTGGGCGTGAAATGCGGCTGCTTCGGCATCAAAGGACCTGCCGCCGGATTGGCCCGCAGCGCCTGCTGATGCGCGAGCGCCGCAAAGGCCAGATAACCAAAGCCGCTGCTGGTGGTCTTCAAAAAATCACGGCGATGAGAGAGGGGTGCGTTCATAAGATGCGAGGGATCGAGGGTGATTAATTCAGATAACGAAACTCAGCGCTGGCGAGCAGCCCCTGGCAAAAGGCGGACAGCGCCACGCCTTGGATCTTGTCCTTGGGAATGTTTTTGTTTTTCGCGATCTCCTGCGGAAAGCGCATCCAGAAGTTCGTGATGGCCTGCTTTTCCTGCGGCGTCGGCTCACGCCCAAAGGCAAGCTGATAGGCATAACTGAGGCGCTCCTGCGAATCCCCTTCATATTTTGCTACTCGCAGCGCAAAGCCGTCCGCCAAAGCTTGCACCTGCGCATTGTTCATCAAAAACAAACTCTGTGAGGGCACGTTCGTCGTGTCGCGGTCGCCGTTCACGAGACTGGCGTCCGGGAAGTCGAAAACCGAGAGGAATTCAGGAATCTGGTCGCGAATAAGCGGCAGATAGATCGAGCGATAGGTCTGCGGCTTCGAGTTCACCTCGCGGAGCAGATTGATGATGCCTTCCCTGCCCTCCCCGGCACGCGCCACGGGTGATCCATCCACCGGATAAAAATTGATCGCACCTGCCACAGACAGCATCGCGTCACGAATTGCCTCCGCATCCAGTCGGCGCTGGCTCATGCGCCAGTGGAGCTTGTTGTCGGGATCAGCCGCGTAATTCGCCGCGTCGTAGGTCGATCCCATCTGGTAAGCGCGGCTTAGCATGATTTCACGGATCAGTTTTTTCACCGACCAGCCGTTCTCCATGAAGGACACCGCCAAATAATCGAGCAGTTCAGGATGTGTGGGCTTCTGGCCCATCGTGCCGAAGTTATCAGGTGTCACCACCAGAGCACTGCCCATGAGTTTGAGCCAGACACGGTTCGCCATCACGCGGGCGGTCAGTGGATTGTCCCTTGAGGCGATCCAATACGCCAGATCAAGCCTGCCGCTGCCTTTGCCAATGTTCAGCGGCTCACCCTTGGCGCACAACACCTCGACCAGGCCGCGCGGCGTGACATCACCCGGCTGCTTGAGGTCACCCCGAATCAAAATCGGGCTGTTGATCGGTGTGGCGCGATCCAGCACGCCCATCGCCAGCGTGCGTGGCGTGCCGTCCTCATGAAACAAGTCGAGATCCGCCTTCATCGAGTCCGCGCGGTCAAAGGAACTGCGAATACGCAGAAAACTCTGCGCACCTTGGCTCTGCCGCTCGGAGGCGCTCATGCCTCGCACCTGATCACGGATATTCTCCGCAGTCTGTGTCGCGTCCGCGTAGCGTTTCTTCAGCGTTGCCACCTCGGTGGTCGAAATTTTCGCCAGGGCGCTGACTTGCTGCGCGTCGCGGTCCAGTTCGATCAGGGTGCCCGGATTCGCGTTTTGAAGCTGGCTGTAGGTTCCGAACTGCGTCTCGCTGCTCAAGAAGATGCCCGCCAGCGCATAGTAGTCGCGCTGCGTCACCGGATCGAATTTGTGATCATGACAGCGCGCACAAGCCAGTGTAAGACCAAGCATCGACTGCGACATCGCGTCGATCTGCTCATCGACGAGATCCATCGCAAACTGCCGCTTGTCGCGTTGATTGTGGCCCTTAGAACCAATCGCCAAAAAGCCTGTGGCGACGATCTTCTCCGCCTGATCACGCTTGCCATCAAACTTCATCAGATCACCCGCAATCTGCTCCTTGAGGAACTGGTCATACGGCTTGTCCTTCTTGAACGATTCGATCACATAATCGCGATAACGCCACGCATGCGGGTAGAGCACGTTCACCTCCTTGCCGCTGCTCTCCGCGTAACGCGCCACATCCAGCCAGTGCCGCGCCCAGCGCTCGCCATAGCGTTCCGAATCGAGATACATGTCGATCACACGCTTCACCGCGTCCGGTGATTGATCCGCCACGAAGGCTTTCACCTCATCCGGCGTCGGAGGCAGGCCGGTCAGATCAAAAGCGATGCGCCGAATCAGCGTCGGACGGTCCGCGTCACGCACAGGACGCAATCCAGCCTTCTCAATGCCCGCGAGCACAAACTGGTCGATCTCCGTCTTCGCCCAGTTCGGCGTTTTGACCTCCGGCGGCGTGTGCTTCACCGGCTTCTGGAAGGACCAGTGCTTGCGCCCTTCATCCATGTCGATCACGCGCTTGCCGCCGCCCGCGTTCGCCACCTTCTGCTCACGAGGGTCAGGCGCGCCCATCTCGATCCACTTCTTGAAGTTCGCGATCACATCGTCCGGCAGCTTCTGCTTCGGCGGCATCTGCATGTCTTCTTTCTTCCACGTCATCGCCTCATAGAGGCTGCTCTGCGCGATGCTGCCCGGCGTCACCCCCGGATGCCCCGATTCACCACCCAGCAGCGTCGCCTGCTTCGTGTCCAGCGTCAGCCCGCCCTTCACCTTCTCCGATTCGCTGGAGTGGCACTTGTAACAGTGCTCCACCAACACCGGGCGGATGTTCTTCTCAAAGAACTGCAACTGATCCGGCGCGATGCCCGCATGCGCTGTCTCGACAGCATCCGCAGCCAGCAGCGCCGCAGGAGAAAGGATCAACAAAGAAAGCGTCAGAGTCTTCATGGTGGAGTGAAGGAGGTTGACGCCCTTCAACAAAGCCTCCGCCAGAAAGTTGCGGTTCCCTTTGCCCCATCATCACTTCCCGTCGTCGATCACGAGAACGCAGCGGAAGCCGAAGTACATGCTCAGAGCGGCGGTGGGCCGGTAGGGATTGCGTGCCGAGGTGAGCAGCTTGTCCTGATCGCCTGCGATGTAGGCACCGCCACGGAGGACGTGTTCAGACTTGGAGTCGTCATACCAATCCTCGCACCACTCCCAAATGCTCCCGCCGAGATCGTACAGGCCCAGTTCATTGGCCGGGAAGGAACCTGCGGGCGCGGTCTCCACATACGCATCACGGTAGCCCAAGCATGGCGAGGCGTGGGGATGCCTGCCCGGTATCTTGGCCGACAGCATTTCCTCGCCGGCGTAGTTCCCCGCGTTCGCGGGCGGCGGCCAGACAGTGCCCCAGGGGTAGAGACCAGCCAAGGCACGATCTTTCTGTGCAGGGGACTTCGCTGCATCCTCCTGCAGTCCGATCCCCACGGCATAACTCCACTCATGATCCGCAGGCAGGCGATAACCTTCCGAAGCGCCCAGCTTTCCCGCCTTACGCTCACGCTCAGTGAGCCAAATGCAAAAGGCCGTGGCATCATCCCAGCTCATGTTGACCGCAGAGTGGTCCGGTGCCTGTGCAAAGGGAGGCTTCGTCCACTCACGCTTCGTCTCCTTCACAAACCGCTCATAGTCCTGCACCCGCGTCTCCCACACGCTGAATAACACGCGCTTTCCATGCGTCGGCCCACCGGAGATGGGCACGGGGACGAACTTCATGCCGAGGGTGTTATCAAATGGCGTGTCCTTTGTGGCGTTGGCGGGCGTGGCGACGGATGCCGGAGTTTGGGCCGAACCAATACGCCGCATCTCGATGCTGTGGAAGACGGCCTCGCAGTTGAAGATGCCGACGCCGAAAATCGGCCCGCCGGTCACGTCGAGGAACATGGGGCCGCCCGCGCCGCCACGCTGCTGGAGTTTGGACCACTCGGCGGGCCAGCGGAAGGCCTCTTCATCGTCCACGGAGACGATGACCTCCTTATCGCGCACCTGGAGCAGTACGGTGCAGGCCTTGCCGCGCGGGAGCCACTCCTTGCGCTTGGCCTTGATGGTGGCGACATCTCGCATTTCGAGGTGCGTGAGATCCTCGATGGTGGCCCAGCGCTGGCCATCGGCGAACTCGGGTGCCTTATCGTAGATGTAATCAATCGGCACATAGCCGCCGGTGCTTCCTTTGCGGAAAGCGAAGAACATGGCGAGATGCGAGCCTTCTCCCCGCGTGACCTTGTAGCGCAGGTCGTAGTCCGTGCCGGGGTCTTTCACGGGGAGGTTGCAGATGGCCCACTCTGCACGCTTCGCCGTCAGGCCTTTCTCATCCACGGCCCAGCCGCCGCGGATGACATCGCGCTCAGGCTTGATGTGAGATATCAGATTCGTCCATTCGGTGCCGACAGTGACGGTGGGTGTGGGTGGCGCCCATGCCCGATCGTCCGAGCTGAAGGACAATGGCGCATTGCTGGCGGGAGCCTCGGCCGGTGCCGTCTTGAGATTTTTCCACCCGAACCAGCCGCCTAACAGCAGCGCAGCCAAGACTGTCATTGCGATCAGCACCCGTGAGCGGCTGTTTTTCGTCTGCGGCACATCACTCTGAGTCGCCAATGGCTGTGCCTTGCTCATAGGTCGCCCTCCGGCCTGCGTGAGCGCGGTGGTGGAGCCTTTGGAAACGTTCAAACGCGCCGAGTAAGAAGCCTGGGTGCCATCCTGAACAAGGCGCGGACCTCCCGCCCCGATCATGATGCTGCTGATGTCCGTCTTGATCTCGCTGACGGTCGCATAGCGGTCACTCGGATCGGTTTGCAGGGCGTGGGAGACGATTTTGTCCCAGTGCGAGTCCACATCCGCCTTTTCCGATGGCGGCTTCCACGCGCCACGCGGAAGCTGGCCGGTGACCATCTGGTAAATCATCACGCCCAGCGCGTAGATGTCCGCGCGATGGTCCACGCTGCCGTTGGGATCAAACTGCTCCGGCGCGGCGTAGTCAGGCGTGCCCATGCCGGCGCCGGTCTGCGTTTGGAAGGTGCTGTTCACATCAAAACGCTTCGCCAAACCGAAGTCCGCCATCTTGATGCGGCCGTCGCGTGTCAGCAGAATGTTTGCGGGCTTGATGTCGCGATGCACGATGCCGTTGTCATGCGCAAACTGGAGCGCGTCACAGATCTGCGGCAGCAGCTTGAGCGCCGTCTCCTGCGTCATCTGCCCGCTACGGATCACACCCACCAGATCGGCACCATCGACGAACTCCATCACGATGTAGAGGTAATCCGGCCCCGCCTCGCCGTAGTCGATCACATTGACGATGTTGGGGTGATTGAGCTGCGCTAAGGCCAGAGCCTCGCGGCGGAAGCGCTCTTCAAAGCCGTGGTCCTTGCCCTGGTCTCGGCACATGATCTTGATGGCCACTTGGCGCTGCAAACGCACCTGCGTGCCGCGATACACCGCACCCATGCCGCCCTGGCCCAGAAAGCCCTCCACGGTGTAGGTTCCCTCTGGCAGCAACTTCGCGAGATCCTCCGGCAGCGGCAGATTCACCGTCAAACGTGGCGTGCTACCAGCGGAAGGCGTGGGTCCGGCCACAGGCACCGTGGCTTCGAGATCAGGCGCGTCGTTAAGGTCCGGCATGCAGGGCGCATTTACCGGGAAGCCGAAGCCTTAGTCAAGCCTCGTCCCACATCACGCCGCCTAGCCGCCTGTAGAGCAATTCACGCGAAAGCGGGTAATATGTGAGATGTGAGATGTTGCCCAACCTCAGGCGACACCTCTCACATCTAACATTTAACCTCCAACGACATCAGTCTCCAGCAAGCCGCTCAACGCTTCTTACTCGCCACCTTCTTCTTCACCGCCGCCTTGCGTCCTTTCGTGCTGCTCACCACGCCTTGTTCGTTGAGCTTGAGTTTTCCCTTCTTCGCGTCTTTCTCCAGCTTTTGGAGTTTGCGCAGCAGCTTCGGCCACTGCTTTTCCTCCACGATGTAACCCACGCAGCGCTTGGAGCCGCAGCGGCAGGGATGATCGTCCCAGGTGTCCACGTCGAAGCTGTAGTTGTACGTCAGTTCCTCGCCTGCCTTAATGTCGCGCAGCGAGTAGATCCAGATGCGACCACGGATGATGTAGGCGTCGCAGTTCGGATCACAGGAGTGGTTGATGTAGCGCGCCGGGTTGCGCCCTTTGGCACCGTCGATGTCATAGCGCTGGTTCAGCGTGAAGACATAGACGGCGGCACAGCCAGTCTTTTTGGCCTTTTCAACCAGCGCATTGCCACGGCGTGTGGACTCGGCCTTGGTGATTTTTTCACCCACATACTCAATGATTGGCGTGTCGTTTGGAATGTCGCGACTGGCGAAGATGCCGCGATTATGAATGGAAGAGGAGCGGACGGTCCAATAGCGTGGGGTGAGGGCCTGAGGCATGTGTGAGGGGGCGGGCGACGGAAAAGGGAGCGCATGAAGTGTGCCGGGCGCGTGAATTGTCAAGACATCCCCCGTGGAGATGCGGAGGCGAGAGGCAGAAGCGTTTTTCCGGTTGCCGCCGCTGTGGGCAGCGCCTAATTGCGCGCCCTTCCACCGCCCCGTACGACTATGCTCGAATTCTTCCGCCGCCATCGTGGCGCCTTTCTCATCACGCTGACGATCATTATCATCATTTCGTTCTCCGTCTGGGGGGGCTATCGTGGCGATGCCGGTTACGAAAAGCGGGCACAGCTCAGCGACCACGCGCTCACCGTGTTTGGCAAAGATTTCACCATGGGGGACGTGCAGCGCGCCCAGCGCTCCCTCCAGTTCGCCCAGTTCTACATGCAGGCCTATGAACTGCCCGGCATGCTGATGCAGCTCTCCGGCGGCGGCTTCAGCGGGGGTGGCGCAGACAGCCTCATCAATCTGTTCATTGCCCGCCACCTCATGGAGCAGTCTGGCATCCGTGTCAGCGATGCCGAGGCCCGCGCCGCGCTGGAGCAGCTCCCCGTCCTCCAGACCAATGGCAAATTCGATCTCTCCCGCGCCCAGATGCTGGAGGAAAACGCAGGTGCCATGGGTTTCGAGCCCGGTGACCTGCTCGGCATCATGAAAGACACCGTCGGCCTGCGCAAACTCCAGGAACTCGTCTCCAAGAGCTACATCGCGTCACCTTTGGCCGCTGAAAAGCAGTACGCCAGCAGCCACCACACCTTCAAGGGCTCCAAGATCGTCTTTGAGACCGAGAGCTTCAAAAAAGCCGCCGTTGTCACCGACGAGGAGATCAAAAAGTACTACGAGGAAAACAAGGACAGCTACAAGACCGTCGAAAAACGCGCCGTGAGCTATGTGTTCTTCGAGAATCCCAAAGACCTCGACAAAAAGCCCCTCGAAGAACGCCAGAAGGCTCAAAACGCCCAGGTCGAGCGCGTGAACGCCTTCAACAAGCTCACCGCCGCAGGTGTGAAGTTTGCCGAAGCCGCCAAGCAGACCAAGGAAAAGGTCGAGGCCATCCCCGCCTTCACCCAGGCAGAGCCACCTGCCGCTCTCAAGAGCGAAAGCGAGTTGCTCACCCTCATCTTCGCCCGAGCCAAAGACTCCAAAACCATTCCTGAAGCCGTCGAAGGCACCAACGGGTGGTACGTCTTTGACGTCACCGCCATTGAGGAGCCCAAGCAGCAGGATCTCGCCGCCGTGAAGGACAAGATCAAAGAAACCCTCGCCGGCCAGAAGGCCAATGAGGCCCGCTCCAAGGCCGTGAACGAGACACGCACCGCTCTCAACGAAGGCTTGAAGGCTGGCAAGAAGATCGAAGATCTCGCCAAAGAAAAGAAGCTCACCCTCGTCGCCCTGCCAGACATCGACATCGCCAACCCGCCGCAGGATGTGCCCAACGGCTTCCTCATCGCCCAGCAGGCCGGCAAAACCGCCGTCGGAGCCGTTTCCAATGCGGTCGATTACGACCTGGGCACCCTGCTCATCCACGTCAGCGCCAAGGAACTGCGCAAGCGCCCCGACGCCGCCGCCGTGCGCCAGAGCCAAGCCGATTCCCTCTCCAGCCAAGAGCGCATGATCCTCTTCCAAAGCTGGTTCCAAAAGCAGAACGCCGCCGCCAAGATCGTCACCAAGTTCGGCGCGACCTCTTAACAGCGTGTTGAAACACGAGTGAGAAGTAAGAGGTTAGAAGTGGCGCTGAAGAGGTAACACTTCTCACATCTAACCTCTGACTTCTCACTCAAGGAGATTCTCCACCAGCCAGTTCGTCCCCATTCCTCATGAGCAACACACCCGCAGCCAGCGTCGAGGACTTGTTCGATGAGGCCAGCGGTCACGTCGCGCTAGGCGAGTTGCCGGAGGCCATCGCCCTCTACCGCCGCTGCGTCGCCCAGCAGCCGGATTTCTTCGAGGGCTGGCACGCGCTCGGCATGGCCCTGCTGCGCAATGGGGAAATCAAAGAGGCCATCGGAGCCGGTATGATGGCCACCACGCTCCAGCCAAACGATCTCCTCGCCTGGACAGCCCTCTCGCAGATGTACGTCGCCAACAAGCAGATCGCCGAAGCCGAGGACGCCAAAGGCAAGGCCCGCATCCTTTCCCTTGGCGGCAAGGTGGTGAAGTAGGGGCATTTTGAAGATGATGCCGCAGAGACTTCTCACCGCAGGTGGTATTCAACAGGCGGTTAGATGAGCAGCACGCCCGTATTCCCCGGCTGAGACCGCTCCGACTCGAAGTGAATCCATGCTCACCGACCACTGTCGCCCGGTAGCTGGAGGCCGGTCCTTCGCTCATTCGGATAGTACCTCTCCCGGTGCATGCGCCGGTGGCCAGCGGGATCAAATCGGTTCCAGGCCGTGTCCAGTTTCTCCCCCGTTCCGGCGCAGCCAGGCAGCAGGCACCACAGCAGAGGTAGGAGGAGGCGAAACGCGGCAAACTTCATGCCAGCATCACTTCCCCGCATCCGCACGGTCGTCCAGCGACTTCCTCAAGACCGCTGCAAGCCACTCCCACAGTCATGCCCGCCATCATCAGATCCGAAAAGGGGCGCATAAACATACTGCCGGTCTCCCTAGCTGTACCGCCAAGGCATGTCATTCAAGAATGCGCGGAGTATAAAACACGACTGAGGAGACAACATGTGTGGATTGAAACCCCATCAGGAAAGACCGCAGAACAGACCTTGCTGCCCAATTTTTTGCCAGCCCAAAACTGCTAAGTCGGTCATGCGGATGCTTGCGGACGATTCAGCTTTCGCTGTCTTGCTAAGGAGAATAAAACAGAGGGCGTCTGCGCTCCATGGGGCACATTTTTTGCGCATCTAACGCGTTTCATGGCAATGAATGCGATCTTACTGCCGTCCCAATCGTTCCGGCACTCGTCATTCTGATTTAGTCTTTCGTCTTTTCCCCTCCCATGATCGCCTGGTTTGCCCGCAACGGTGTCGCCGCCAATCTTCTCATGCTCGCCGTCATGGGCTTCGGCGCGTGGACGCTCGTGTCAGAGACCATCCCTATCGAGGTCTTCCCGGACATGCCGTCCCGCTTCATCTCGGTGAACGTCCCCTACCCCGGCGCGACGCCGGAGGAGGTGGAGGAAACCATCGTGCTGCGCATCGAGGATGCCATCCAGCAGGTGGCGGGCATCAAGCGCATCGTCTCCACCGCCTCCTCCAGCGGCGGCAATGTGATGATGGAGATCGAGGACGCCGACCTGGCGCGGCAGATTATCGACGACGTGAAGATCCGCGTGGATGCCATCCCCAACTTCCCCACGCTGGCCGAGCGGCCCATCATCCAGCACGACGACTTCATGAGCTCCGTCATCAGCGTGATCCTCTCCGCCGACATGGCCGAGCGCGATCTGCGCCGCCTCGGCGAGCAGGTGCGGGATGAGATCTCCGCCCTGCCCGGCATCTCCCACGCCAACCTCACCGGCGTGCGCGATTACGAGATCAGCATCGAGATCCCCGAGGCACGTCTGCGCAAATACGGCCTCACGCTGGATCAAATCAGCACCGCCATCCGCAGCAGTGCGCTGGACCTCCCGGCCGGTGTGGTGCAGACGGACGCGGGCGATGTCTCCATCCGCACCCGCGGCCGTGCCTACACGGGCAATGATTACGGCCGCATCGTCATCCTGACCCGCCCGGACGGCACCAAGCTCACGCTCGGGGAGATCGGCATCATCAATGACGGCTTCAACGAGAACCCGCTCATCTCCCGCCTCAACGGCAAGCGTTGCGTCTCCATCACCGTCATGCGTGAAGGCTCGCAAAACGCCATCCACATTGCCGAGACGGTCAAAGAGTACATCCTGGAGAAGAACCAGCGCTTCCCGGACGGCGTGGAGCTGGAGTTCATGGGCGACCGGTCAAAAATCGTGAAGGGCCGCATCAGCCTGCTGCTGCAAAACGCCCGCAGCAGCCTCATCCTCGTCTTCATCTGCGTGGGCCTGTTTCTGCGGCTCGATGCCGTCTTTTGGGTGGCCGTGGGCATGTTCATGGCCTTCCTCGGCGCGTTCGCGCTCATGCCGCTTTTCGGCCTCTCGATCAATCTCTCCTCCGTCTTCGGATTCATCCTGGTGCTCGGCATCGTCGTGGATGACGCCATCGTGACCTCGGAGCAGGTCGATACCATGCGACAGCAAGGACTCTCGCCTCTCGACGCGGCCATCGAGGGCACGCGCCGCCTTGCCGCGCCGATCACCTTCGGCGTGCTCACCACCATCGTGGCCTTCCTGCCCATGGCGCTCGGCTTTGGCGACTTCGGCGTGATGTTTCAGCCGATCTCCATCATCTTCATCTGCGTGATGCTGCTGGCGCTGATGGAGACAAAGCTCATCCTGCCCAGCCACCTCGCGCACCGCACGCCGATCATCAGCCGAGCCGCCGACGCTCTCGACCCGGTCCATCGCTTCTCCGAGCGGCAGCTCGCCCGCTTTGTGAACAAGATCTACCGCCCATCGCTGCGCTTCTGCCTGAAAAATCGCTACGTCGTGCTTTCCGCTGTGTTCGGTGGCCTGGGCGTGTTGTTTGCCGTGTTCTTCAGCGACCGCATCGCCACCGCTCTCTTCCCTCGTGTGGCCAGCGAGCGCATCGAGTGCCGCCTCACCATGCTGGACGGCACGCCCTTTGAGGTCACGGACCGCCACATCTCGCGCATCTACGAAATCGCCGAGCAGATGCGCAAAGAGTACGTCGGGCCGGACGGCATCCCCGTCGTGCGCCTCATTCTTTCCAACTCCGGCATGACCGGCAGCTCACGCGGTGCCACAGGCGGCACGGGCAGCCATCGCGGCGAGGTTACCATGGAAACCTACGGCCCCGAAGAGCGCTCCCTCCAGGTGAACACGGTCGATATGGCCGCTGAATGGCGGAAACGCATTGAGGCCGCGTATGGTGGCAAGAGCATCCCCGGCGCGGAGGAAATGACCTTCCGCGCCGAGATCATGCGCAGCGGCGATCCCATCGACATCCAGCTCACCGGCACCAATCCCGAAGAGCGGCTCGCCATGTCCGAGCGCATCAAAGGGCACCTCTCCAGCATCGCCGGTGTGTTTGATGTCTCCGACAGCCTCGATTCCGGCCGCAACGAGATCCAGCTCCGCCTCAAGCCCGAGGCGCAGCAGTTTGGCCTCACCGTCAACGACCTCGCCCGCCAGGTGCGCTCGGTGTTCTTTGGCGAGGAGGTGCAGCGCATCCAGCGCGCGCGCAA
>CAXNGR010000024.1:0-12940 GCA_964201265.1 Verrucomicrobiaceae bacterium | reverse complement strand
GGCGGAGCGCACCCGCACACGGGCGTCTTCGCCGAGGGTCTTGCACATCTTCACCATCTGCTCGCGACGTTCCGTGGTGAGAGACGGAATTGGAAGGCGGATGACTTTCCCCTCGATGCTGCCATTCAGGCCGAGACGCGATTCACGGATCGCACGGTCGATGTCTTGGAGCGTGGAGGAATCAAACGGCTCGATGCGGATCAGCCGCGCGTCCGGCGTGGTGATCATGGCGAGCTGCTTCAGCTTCATGTGGCTGCCGTAGCTCATCACATGCACGTCCATGTTTTCGACCAGCGTAGGGTTGGCCTTGCCCGTACGCACGGTGGCAAATTCGTGGATGGCGTGCTCGACCGCCTTCGTCATGGCCTCGTCGGCCTCCATCATCGTCAATTCAGGGTCCATATCAGTTTCAGGTTGGAAATTTGCTCAGCCTTTGGCATCGACCATCGTGCCGATGTACTCGCCGACGAGCGCCCGGCGGATGTTGTCCGGCTCGTTCATGCTGAAAACGCCGATCGGCATGTTGTTCTCCATGCAGAGGGAGAAGGCGGTGGAGTCCATCACCTTGAGCTGACGTGTGAGGCACTCGTGGAAGCTGATGCGGTCAAACTTCACCGCGTTCGGGTTCTTGGCGGGATCCGAATCGTAAATGCCGTCCACCTTCGTCGCCTTGAGCACGATCTCGGCATTGACCTCGCTGGCGCGCAGCGCGGCGGTGGTGTCGGTGGAAAAGAACGGATTGCCCGTGCCGGCGGCGAAGATCACCACACGGCCCAGTTCCAGGTGGCGCATGGCTTTGCGGCGCACGAAGGGCTCGGCCACGTTGTCCATCTTGATCGCGCTTTGCACCCGCGATGGCACGTCCATGGCCTCCAGCATGCTTTGGAGGGCCAGCGAGTTCATCACCGTGGCCAGCATGCCCATGTAATCTGCCGTGGCACGCTCCATGCCCTTGTTGCTGGCGGTCACGCCGCGCCAGAAGTTGCCGCCACCCACCACGAGGGCGATTTCGAGGCCGGTTTGATGCGCCGCTTTGATCTGCGCCGCCATGTCCTCGACGATGGGCGGGGAGATGTTGTCCGTACTGCCCGGTTGTCTCAGCGCTTCACCGCTGAGTTTGAGAAGAACACGACGGAATTTTCGAGGAGCGGTGGAATCGGGCATGAAAGAACAGAGTTGAACCATAAAGCATGAGCGCAGCGGCCTTGCAAAGCCAAATCTGCTGCGGCATCCATCGCGCATGAAAGAAGACCCGACCCTTCCCGCCGACGCACGCTTTGAAACACGCGCGATCCACGTCGGCCAGGACTACCGCAGCGAGACCGGTGCGGTCATCCCGCCGATCTACATGACCTCCACCTTCGAGACCGGCAATCCCACCGGTTTTGACTACACCCGCTCCGGCAATCCAAACTTCCGCAACCTGCAATGCACGCTCGCCAGCCTGGAAAACGCGAAGCACTGCACCGTTTTCGCCAGCGGCCTCAGCGCCATCTCCGCCATCCTGTTTTCGCTCAAAGCGGGCGATGTGATCCTCTCCGAGCAGCAGATCTACGGCTGCACCTACCGCATCTTTGAAAAGGTGCTGCGTCGTTTCGGCGTCACCATCAAATACGCCAACCTCGCCAATGCCTCGAACTACGGCCTCATCGCGCAGCTCAAGCCCTCGCTCGTCTGGCTGGAGTCACCCACCAATCCGCTGCTGAAAATCCTCGACATCAAGGCCCTCAGCGCCGCCGCTCACAGCGTCGGCAGCATCGTCGCGGTGGACAACACCTTCGCCTCCAGCCTGCTCCAGCAGCCGCTCGATCTCGGTGCCGATCTCTCCCTGCTCAGCACCACGAAATACACCAACGGCCACAGCGACAGCCTTGGCGGCGCGGTTTGCTCCAACTCCGACGAGTGGCAGGAAAAAATGATCTTCGCGCAGAAGGCCATCGGTTTGCAACCCAGCCCCTTCGACGCCTGGCTCATCTCCCGTGGCGCGAAAACCGAGGCCGTGCGCATGGAGCGCCATTGCTCCAACGCTCTCGAACTGGCCAAGCGGCTGGAGGAGCGCAAGGGCAGCAAAGGACGTAAAAGCGTCCGCAGCGTGAACTACCCCTTCCTAACCAGCCATCCGCAGTACAAGCTCGCCAAAAAGCAGATGAAGGCCGGCGGCGGCATGCTGCTGGCCGATTTTGGCCTCAGCTACAGCGACACCCTCGCCTTCATCCGTCGGCTGCGCCTGTTTACCCAGGCCGAGAGCCTCGGCGGCATCGAAAGCCTCGTCGCTCACCCTGCCAGCATGACCCACGCCTCGATTCCCAAAGAAACCCGCGAAGCCGCCGGCGTCACCGACGGCCTCGTACGCTTCTCCGTCGGCATCGAGCACGTCGAGGATCTGTGGGAGGATATTGACCGGGCCTTGGCGAAGAAGTAAGGACACGCCCCCTTTCTCGATGTCAGACCTCTTCAAACACCCTCTCTGCAACGCCGAAGACCTCGGCAAGGCGATCCCTGACCACGAACTCGGCGTGTCCGTGTGCCTGCCGCTGTGGAAACATGTGATCGGCTATGAGGAAGGCGATCAAGAGATCGTTTCAAAGTTCAAATCCGGCTACCCGCGCTTCTGCTGCCCGCCAGCCATCACACGGCTGTTTGAAGCGGCGGAAAAAGAATTCGCCGCCGCAGGCGAGCGCTGCCTCGTCTTTCCGCGTGTCGTGCATGCGGAGCGCTGCGTGCAGTTCATCGCAACCGGCCGTGTGGTCGAATGGACGGCGCATCAGCTCGGCGTCGCCGTGTTTCCTGCGGACAGTTATGTGAAGGCACGCAAATTCTGGCGCGTCTGCGGCGAATGCGTGAGCACACGGCAGGCTTGCGACGCGCTCGGCGAACACAAGAGCACCGCAAGCATCGAAGAAGGCAAAACAGCGAATCGCATCATCCGCGAACGCATCGCGCAACTCGCCGGACAGCAGCCGGAGGATGTGTTTCTCTTCCCTTCCGGCATGGCGGCCAATTTTGCGGTGCATCGCATGCTCACGCATCTCTTTCCGGGCCGCAAAACGGCGCAGCTCGACTTCCCCTATGTCGATGTGCTGAAGCTGCAGCAGTTCTTCGGCAGCGGTGCGCATTTCCTGCCTTTGATCAAAGACAGCGAGTATGACGATCTGCGCACGCTGCTGCAAAACGAGCCGCTGGCGGGCCTGTTCTGCGAGGCACCGAGCAATCCGCTGCTCCGCTGCGTCGATTTCGAGCGCTTGCTCGCGATTCGCGCCGAGTCCCAGCCGGGCGTGCCCATCGTCGTCGATGACACCATCTCCACCGTCGCGCATGTCGATGCGCATCGCGTCGCCGATGTCGTCACCACGAGCCTGACGAAGAGTTTTTCCGGTGCGGGCGATGTTCTGGCCGGCAGCATCGTCTTGAATCGACAATCACCGCATCACGCTGCCTTCTCCGCGTTCTTGACCGCGCACGCCGATCACGAGCTCTGGCGTAGCGATGCCGTGGCGCTCGAACTCAACAGCCGCGACTTCACGCAACGGGCCGTCACCATGAGTCGCAACGCGCAGGCGCTCGCCGACCATCTTCGTTCGCACCCAAAGGTCGATCGAGTCTGGCACGCGGCGACCGAAGGCGGACGCGGCTACGAATTCATCCGCCGTGAGAATGGCGGCCACGGCTGTCTATTCTCCTTCACGCTCAAAAACCCCGAGCAAACGAGCCCGAAATTCTACGACGCCCTGCGCGTGTGCAAAGGCCCCAGCCTCGGCACGAACTTCACGCTGGCATGTCCCTACACGCTGCTCGCGCACTACGAAGAACTCGACTGGACCGAAAGCGTCGGCGTCAGCCGCTGGCTCATCCGCGTGTCCGCCGGTCTAGAAGACACGCAGGATCTGATTGCGCGTTTTGATGAGGCGCTGGCGTTGGTTTGATCACTTCCGTGATCCCCACCACCACGAGATGAAGTGTCCCAGCCCGCTGAACTTGAACTTCGGGTCCACCCAGCGCTCGATGACATAGAACGCGAAGTAGTAAGCACGGCTGAAACCCCACACGCACAGCACGAGCAGCAAAGCCGTGCGCCAGCTCCAATTTTCGATGAGCAGGATGGCCGCTGACATCAGGCCGATAATCAGAAACAGCCAGCCCTTGAGCCACATGGCCTTGGTGGAATGGAGGTCACGCATCATGGCTGGGCGGTTCCCTGTTCTTTGAGTTTCTCTTCAAACATTTTCCAAACTCTCCTGGAGATTCCGTCCGACTCAGTCTCTTGGGCAGGTGGATCTGACGGTGGTTTGATGGCCGGTTTACCGAATGCCAACCATCCCCACCACAAGCCGGTCATAATGCCGAGGATCAAAATCACCGCAGCAGTCCTCCTGATCGCGATCTTCCAAGGATCCGGCACTCCTTCCCGCCTATGCTCTTTCGACCAAAATGGGGCGCAAATCCAGCCGGCGAGAGTCACCAAGATCTGCACGGCGACTTCCAGCAACGCGAGATAGACCGAGACAATCAGCTCCACGAGCAAAACCATCACAGCTATCAGGCCCTCGAAGATTGCTTCCATAGCGCATCACTTCTTCTCTAACCGCACATAATCGAGGCCGACCATGTTCGACGGCACGGCATCGGGATTCGGCGGAGCGAGGGTGAAGGTCAGTTTGTGCTCGCCCGCGGTGAGTTCATGCGTGCCCCACTCCTTTTCGCCGGTGTGGATGACTTTGGGGCCGTTGTAGCCATCAAAGGATGAGGCCACTGGCTTGCCATCGAGGGTGATGCTCACCACGCCGTAGTCGCGGGCCATCGTCAGCGCACCGTAGAGCGTGTACTTGCCCGCTTCCTTCACTGGAATGGCCAACGTGAGCTTCTGGTCCGGCTTGCCACCCGTCCACCAAAGCTGCGCCGCGCCGCTCCAGTCGCTGCCGAAGCCGCCCATGCCTTGTGGCTTGGCTTTCCCGCCGGTGATTTCGAGCACTTTGAGTGATTCGCCTTCGAGGGCTCCGGGTATTGTAGTCCCGGCTTTAGACGGTCCTCCTGAGCCGCCTGAAGGCGGGACTACAGAACCGCTCTGCAAATACTTCACGAGATCGACGACCATCTCAGGCTGCAAAGCATCAAACAGCCCTTCAGGCATCGTGCTGAGCTTCGAGACCTCGCGTTTGGCGATATCCGCCTGCGACAGCGTGAACTCCACACCGCCCATCATGGCGATCTTCACGGCGGCGGGGTTTTCTTCTTTGATGACGCCGCTCATGCCGCGGCCGTCCTTCATGGTGAATAGGTTGAGCTGGTAGGCCTTGCCGATGACGGCGTTGGGATCGAGCACGTTTTCGAGCAGGTAGTTCAGATCGGCGCGATTGCTGCCGGTGATGTCGGGGCCGACGTTTTGGCCTTCGCCGAAGAGTTTGTGGCATTGGCCGCAGGTGGCCGTGTAGAGCATCTTGCCCTTCGCGAGATCGCCCTTGGCCAATTTGGCGGGCGTGAGGAGATCGCGATACTTCTTCGTCCGCTCGGCGAGATCGGCTTTCGGCGCGTTGACATCGCCCCAGGCGGATTTGATGAGCGCGTTGATCTCCGCGTCATCGAAGGCGGTGAGCTGGCGCACCAAAAACGGCGAGAGAGCCGTCGCGGGCACGGTTTTGGCCTCGACGGCCTTCAGCAGCGCTTTCGCGCCTTCCTTGGTCGAGGCGAGCGTGTTCACCGCATCGGGCAATTCGTTCGCGGAGAGTTTTGGAAGCGCGGCACCGAGGATTTTCGGCGTTTCGGCATCTTTGAGCGAGGCGAGCGCCTGAATCGCCTTTCGACGCAGCGAGACCGGTGCGTCGTTTTGGATGAGTTGGAGTAGGGTTTTGGCTGTGAAGACGTCTTTGGCCTGAAGGAGCACGTTGAGCGCGTTTTCGCGGATGCGAATTCTCTCCGCCGGGTCTCCCAGGTGTTCACGATAAATTGCAAGTGACTCTTGGACACCCATGTGTGCATCTATCTCTCTCAAAAGATCGATAAGACCAGGTTCAAGCTCATCAAGGTTGGCAATGGGAGGAAGGGAATCTCCCTTTTGGATTGCCTCGACTTTCATTGCCTCACTGATCTTTTCCCAGCCATCCGGTTTCGTGATCTTGTGACCATTTCGCGCGGCCTGGACCAACGCATTCAGCAGATCGAGCTTCAAAACGGCATCCGGCGTCTCAGCGGCCAGTTTGAGCAAGCTCGTGCGTCCCGCGTCATCCGACGAGAGCCGACGATAGATGAACCCGGTGACCTTCGGCATCTTCGACACCTTCGCGAGCTGCATCCCCACCGCCGGGTCCGCCGCCACCACCGGCTCGATGCCATACCAGATGAGCAGCGGGATCATCGGATCGTCCTTGTCTTCGCCGTGTTTGAGGAGGGCGGTGGCGAGGTCTTTGCGTTGGTCGATGGGGATGCGCTGGAGCAAGGACGAGAGCTCACGGCGGACGATGGAGGAAGACGCGGCTGTTTGTTGTTGAACGAGATTCACCCAAACCTCGTGAGGGTCTCCGAACTCATGCACATTAGGAGGTGGCGGTGTAACATACCCAAGCCAACGAATCGCCGATGGAGCGAGCTCAGGTTCGAGAGCAATCACATCACGAATGAAATGTGCTTCCATCCCATGCGGGCCTTCCAGGCCGCTTGCAGCAAAGGCCGTCCAAAGCGATCTGAGTTTAACGGGAAGAGACGAAGTGGATTTTATAGATGCAACAGCCAACGCCTCAATCTCGGAGATCGATTTGGGCGCTCGATTTGGGCGCTCCATCAGCACCCGCCGCGCCATCCGGGAGAACCACTCGTTCTCCGTCTGCACGGCGAGTTTGGCTAGAGTTTCATCGCTTTCCTTGGCGAGATCGAACGGCGCGGCGGGAATGTAGCTTGGCTCTCCAGAGCCGAGGCGAGCGTCTCCTGGCTTGGCTGGGGCGTGAGCGGCTCGAACTCGGCTCTGGAGAGCCGAGCTACTGCCGTACATGATGCGGTAAATCCGCCCATTGCTGCGATCCCAATGCTCCACGGCTCCACTGCCGCGATGGCAGATTTGCTGATCGGACCAATCACTCACATACAGCGCGCCATCCGGGCCGACTTTTTGCGTCACGGGGATGAAGTGCATGTCGTTCGACCGCAGGAAGTCGGCGGCGTGTTTGCCGATGTAGGTGCTGCCTTTCACGTCGGTGTAGTTCGCGACGAGGCGATGGCCGTGGAGGTTGCCAAAGAGGAGCTGGTTGCGATACGTCGGCGGGAAGAGGCTGCTCTGATAGATGGCGAGGCCGCAGTGCGCGTGACCGCCGCCGAGGGCGTTGGTGTCGTTGTTCATCACGCCTGCGCCGGTCGTTTTGTCGAAGGTGACATCGGGTCGCGGATTGCCGGCGTAGTGCGCGTGGTCGGCGATGGTCTTGATGTCTTCGTAGGTGTGCGCGTTGAAGTGCTGCCCGGCCTGCCGTTGATACCGTCCGCCGGGGACGATGTGATACAGATGCGGAATGACGCAAGCGGTGACGAACCACTCGCCATGCTGGTCGTAATCAAGGCCCCAGGGATTGCTGGTGCCGTGCGCGAAGACCTCAAACTCATGCCGCACGGGATGGTAACGCCACACGCCGGCATTGATGGGCTCGCGCTGGTCATCCGGCGTGCCCGGCTTGCCGACGCGGCTGTGCGTGAAGACGCCATGGCAGCCATAAAGCCAGCCGTCCGGGCCCCAGATGAAGCTGTTGAGCGTTTCGTGGGTGTCCTGGGTGCCCCAGCCGTCGAGGAGGGCGTAAGCGGTGAAGTTCACCCCAGGCACCTGCGAATAGGACGCATAGGTCTTATAAGTCACATGGGACGCATGTGTCCCATTCAAGGCGTCCGCGCGGTCATCGTGATCGAGATCGGGAATGAACATCAAATACGGTGCCGCCCCCACCCACACGCCTCCAAACCCCAGCTCGATGCCGCTGACGAGATTCAGGCCGTCGCAGAAGATTTTCTTCGTCTCGAAGGTGCCGTCGCCGTCCTTGTCTTCGAGGATCTTGATGCGATCCTGGCCTTTCCCGACTTCGCGGGGTTGCGGGTAGCTGTTGCCTTCCACGACCCAGATGCGGCCGCGTTCGTCGAAGGTGAAGGCCATCGGCTGCACGAGGTCCGGCTCCGCAGCGATGAGTTCGGCTTTGAAGCCGCCGGGGAGCTGCATGGACTTCAGCGCATCGGCTGGAGACTGGCCTTTGGCATACTCGGCCTGCGGGAGCAGTCCCTCATGGATTGGCGACGACTCGTCACCATCCTTTTTGCCGACGACTCGTCGGCGCTCCATAGTTGCTGCCGCTCCGTAGAGTTTTTTCGGCCTCAACAACGCCGCCTCGCCCTCACTGATCTCATTCCGCTCCTGCGTGAGGATGTAAACGCCTGCTTTGTTGCCGACGACGAGGTCGGGCAGCGTGTCGCCATTCACATCACCGACCTGCACATCGACACCGACGCCGCTTTCGGCATCGACGAGGTGTGGGACGAAATCGACGCCGCCTTTGCCATCGCGCTTGGTTTGATACCAGTAGATGACACGGTGGCCGCGCTCGTCGGGGTCGTGGCCGTTGTGCGCCCAGTAGCGCTTGCCGGTGACGATGTCTTGGATGCCATCGCCGTCGATGTCGGCGAGGTGCGCGGCATGTGGCTGGGAAAAGACGATGCCGTAGTCGTTGTCCTGCGGCTGCTCGCTGGCGAGCATGATGCGGTTCCAAGTCGGCTTGTCGGGCGCGGGTTTGTTCTGGAGGAAAACGGCCACGCCGTAGCGATGCGCGGCGAGGGCGGTGCAGACGTCGTTCGTGCCGTTGCCATCGAAGTCATAGGCGAACATCTGCGCCCCACCGCCGACCCCGGCAGCGAAGTTGTGTTGGGTCCAGGTAGCTTGGCTCTCCAGAGCCGAGTTCTGGGAGCTTGACGAGGCACTAGGAACGTTCGACTCGGCTTTGGAAAGCCGAGCTACGGCTGGCGCTTCCCACCAGCGCCGTGCCTCAAGCAGATCCATCTTCCCATCTCCATTCACGTCACCGACGCCGAGGCCGTGAGTGAATTTTCCCATCTTCAGATCTTCGCTGCAATACACGAAGCTCCATTTGTCAGTGGGCTTAGTCCAGTTGGGCTCGAAGTAGCCTAGCCTGCCGCCAGTGCTGCACACGATCTCCGGTTTGCCGTCGCCGGTGATGTCGGTGAAGACGGGGGATTCGTTGTCCACCACGTCGGCGACGATGTGCATGGGCCAATACGTAGAACGAGTTTTCGAACTCGTTCCCTCCTCCTGAACGAGATGGAAATCTCGTTCTACGTTCAGATACAGCCGCGCCTCCTTGCCGGGGAAGCCGAGGATGAGGATGTCGTTCTTCTGGTCGGCGTTGAAGTCGTGGACGTAGGCGAAGAAGTTGTCCGAATAGCCATTGATCGAAAAAACCTTTGGCTCGTAGTAGGCGTGCTTTTTCTCAAACGTCGGGCCTTCCCACCAAAACGGCCCGGCCACGACGTCGGGCTTGCCGTCGCCATTGATGTCGCCAATCGCGGCACCCTCCGAGTAAAAGTCACCGTGGAGCTGCTGACGCTTCCAGGTGATCTGCGTGGCGGCGTGCAGGCTGGAGGCGGCGAGGAAAGCGAAAAGGAAACTTTTCATGGCTGGTTGAAAACCAACGCTATCAGAAAGCGGCGCTGGCAGACAAGTTTTATGAGCCATCGGCCAACCTGCTGTTTATTCTGCGCAATGCCGCCCATCTTCATCCTGAACGAAGAACCCATCCAGCCTGACCAGACCGTGTTCAAATCCGGCGAGGGCGCGGAGGTGCAGTTTCTTGGCACAGTGCGCGATCAGGAGGACGGCAAAACGATCCGCGGCATCGAGTACACCGCGTATCGACCGATGGCGGAAAAGCTGCTGCAGGAGCTCGTCGAACGCGGTGAACGCGAGCACGGCCCGCATCGTGTGTTCATCCAGCACCGGCTCGGTTTCGTGGCGGCGGAGCAGCCGAGCATCATCATCAAGGTGCGTACCAAGCACAGCGCGGAGGCCTTCGACCTCTGCCGCTGGTATTTGAAGGAGATCAAAACCTGTGTGCCGATCTGGAAGCGTGCGGTGTTTGTGGACCAAGGCTGATTCGGACGTCACACCGCGAGAGAAGGAGTTTTGAGGCGCTCAAAATCAGAACTGTTGCAGGTGAGGCTCTGAAAACCTGTGCAGGAGCGGCAAAGTGAATCTTTTCACAAGGGGCCGGATTGGAACGCGGACACCCTGGTCCGCCGAATTCTGGCTTGTGTTTGGCCGTTGAGGCTGGGTAGTCTAGTCAGCATGCCAAAGCGCTCCATCTTTTGTGTATTGCTCTGCTCAATGCTTCTGGCTTCCGCCTCCAGAGGTGAAGAAAAAGCTCTCGATCCGCCCGTCAAAGCCCCAACGAGCATGGATGCGCTCGACAATGTCACAAGACTGACGCCGAGAGATGTCGTCAATATTGAAATAGTCGAAGACAAACATAAAGCCGTTAATCAACTGATTGCTGTTACAGGTGAGATCCAGGCTCCCTATGTTGGCTTTGTCAAAGCTGAAGGGCTAACCTGTCGTAAACTAGCCTACAAACTCAAAGGGGAACTGGAAAAGGGTATTTTCAAAGTGGCGACAGTGTTTGTAAAACGTAATCCTTGGGATAAGCCTCTCGATGAGAAGATCGCCTATCCTCATAGGACGACTTATGTCGTCATCTTTGGCTCGCTTGCCAAGCAGGGTAAATTCAACCTGAACAGCATCCCAAACCAGAAGCTCTCCGCTCTCCTCAATCTGGCTGGTGCGCATTTTCCAAAACTTCGAGTGCCGAAGATTCAAATCGTTCGTCGAACTCCTCAAGGCGACAAGCGCATTCTCGTGAACACCCGAGCCGTCCTGAACGAAAAACGCAGCGAGTATGACCTCTTTCTCCGACCTGAAGATGTCGTGATCGTCGAGTGACTCACGCCCCTGCGACCCGCACCGTCGCGTAGCTCTTCTTGCCTTTGCGCAGGATACAGAGTCTGCCACCGAGGAAATGATCGGCGCTTAGCGTCGGCACGGAACCGGCATCCACCTGCTGGTTGTTGATGTAGAAGCCGCCGCCTTTCATCAAGCGCCCAGCATCGCCTTTGGAGGTGGCGAGGCCGAGGGTGACGAGCAATTCGGCCACCTGCGGGATGTTCGCGAGATCGACTTCGGTGCTTGGGGCGGACGCGGTGGCCTCAATGAGGGTGCCGACGTCGGCGGTGGCGAGATCTGCGCCGCCAAACAATGCCTGGGAGGCGAGAATGACTTTTTGCAGCTCTTCCTCCCCATGCACGAGGCGTGTGACTTCGGCGGCGAGGCGTTTGTGGCCGTTGCGTTGTCCGGGGTTGGCGTTGTGCTCGGCTTCGATGGCTTCGATCTCCTCGTGCGTGAGCAGCGTGAACTGGCGCAGGAAGCGCGGCACGTCGGGGTCTTCAGAGTTCACCCAGAACTGGTAGAAGGCGTACGGGCTGGTCTTCGCGGGGTCCATCCAGATGGCACCAGCCTCGGACTTGCCGAATTTTTTGCCGGAACTGGTGGTGATGAGCGGGAAGGTGACGACGTGGGTCTGCTGCCCACGCATTTTGCGCACGAGGTCGATGCCAGCAGTCATGTTTCCCCACTGGTCGCTGCCGCCGATCTGCACGGTACAGCCGTGGCGCTCGTTGAGCACGACGAAGTCATACGACTGCAAAATCATGTAGGTGAACTCGGTGAACGAGATGCCGCTCTCCAGACGAGCGCTGACGGATTCCTTCGCGAGCATCCACGCGATGGTGAAGTTCTTGCCCACATCCCGCAGCAGTTCCACGGCGCTGAGTTGGCAGATCCAGTCCGCGTTGTTCTCGATGATGGTCTTGTCGGGAACGAGGATGCTCCTGATTTGCGCCTCAATGCGCTTCACAAACGCGGCCACGGTCTCGGGCGTGTTGAGGGTGCGCTCGTTCGCCTTGCCGCTGGGATCGCCGATCAAACCGGTGCCGCCGCCAACGATGGCGATGGCTTTGTGCCCATGCTCCTGCACGCGACGCAGTGCCATGAGCGGCAGCAGGTTGCCGATGTGCAAGCTGTCTGCCGTGGGGTCAAAGCCGCAGTAGAAGGTCTGCTGCGTCTGGAGGGCTTCTTTGAGGGCTTCGAGGTCGCTGCACTGCTTGAGCAGGCCGCGCCATTCGAGATCGGCGATCAGATCGGTCGTGGGCATGATGGGGGAAAATGACGAATGACGAAATCAGAATGACGAATGAAACCCGAAGCCGGAATGACGAGGGAACGCTCCGAAATTCGTCATTCGCCATTCGGGTTTCGTCATTCCCGTTAGGGGGCCGAGCCGGGCTCGCCACGCAGGAGCTGCTTGCCATTGAAGCGCTCGTCGGGCCTGAACAGCCAACCGGGGCTGTCGTTGAGCACTTCCCAGCGGCGCAGTTCGAACTCCGGCAGGATCATGTTGCTATTCGGATCAAACACCCGGCGTCCAGTGTAGCGACCAAAGATGCGGTATTCCGTGTTGTGATCGTCGCCGTAGGCGTAACCGCCGTCGTTCGGCTGCTCTGGCAGGCGATTCGGGATTTTCATGAAGCGCTCTTGCATGATGACGAGACGGGCCGTGCTCCAGTCCTGCCCTGGGCTGCGCAGGTAGCCCCAGAAGTGCGTGTGCGGGATGTGGAAGCGGCGGCCGATGTAATAATCCCCGCGCGGCTCCATGGCGATCTGACGGCGGCGTGCCTCGGCCTGAGGACCGGAGGCTGGCGAAGAGCCGGTCTCGCATCCGGTCATGAACAGGCTGAGAAGGCAGAGCAGAGAGGAAATGGCGGCACGGGTCGGCATGGCGGGCGGCATTGTGCCGCACCGCGCCGCTGCCGCAATGGGAAAGGCGGGGTGGGGAGGGGGCGGAGGTGAAATGTGAGAGGT
>CAXNGR010000023.1:0-13057 GCA_964201265.1 Verrucomicrobiaceae bacterium | reverse complement strand
CGTTCGGCTTTGACCAAGAAAACGGCTGCGCAGCAGGATGAGCCGTGCTGAGGCAAGATCGGCACCTGTCGGCTCACCGTCGGCATGGTTGAAGAGGTTGCTCCACGTCACCTCCAGCAGCGAATGACGCCAGCCTGTGTGATCGCCACGCTGGCTCCAGATCGTCTGCCTCGTGGGTTCCAGGCGGACTAGGCGCTGCGCTGGCAGATGCAGCAGGATGGCCTGCCCGTTTTCCGCGTCCCAATGCGCCCGCGATTCCTGATGCAGGAAAAGTGTGAGCGCCCCAGGCTTTGGCCCTTCCACAGGAGTAACACGCAGGATTTTCCAGTGCACTTCATCACACTCCGCACTGGCATTTGCAACGACGGGCATTTCCAGCGCCAGATCACGCTGGAACCAGTCCACCACGAAATCAGTCTCGATGCCAAGCAGCTTATCGAAATGCGGATGCGGTGCGGAAAAAGCGGCCAGCGGAGTGAGAGCCTGATCGTTCAGCGTCCACTTGGGCATGTACTCATCATGGGGCATGAACAGCGTGCTTTTGGGGAAGAAGCCACTCAGCACCTGATTCCCTCGATAAACCTCCTCCTGCGGCGTGAAATAAGGCGAGGGCCGATACGGATGATTCTCCGCGCTCTCGACACGGCGTGATGAACCCTCCTGGGTGAAAACGCTGCTGAGCGGACGAAGCACCACATGCACGTCCTTCATGCCCGTAACCGCCGGTGCCTTCCCGCGAAGCGATGGCCCAAAACTGCTCTCTAGGCCTTCGAATCGGGCTTCGGCGAGATCGAAGGCCGTTTGGAGCTGTGGAGCGAGTTTTTGAACGAGTGCCGCATCTTGCGCAACGGGAGTTGAATCGCTCCACGATCCGAATCGGGCCGCCAACAAGGCCAGCACTCCCGCCAGCGAGGTCATAGCAAGGCGTCGCCGAAACGAATAGCCGTGAACGAGGTGCCGCCAGACCAGCGCGCTGCTCAACAAGGCAAACACGCCCCACCCCAGCGCGAGAGTGGGCCAAGTCTGGTAAAAACTGATCGTGCCCGAACCCGCCGTCGCGACATCGAGCAACTTCGACGCGACGAACAGCGTGAGCGCGAGGGTCAGCAGCAGCTTCCACACTTCCTTCCGCTGCCACAAGGCCAGCATGGGCAACAGCCACGCGGTGAAACCCGCCGCAAAGCAAAGACGCTCTCCCATGCCACGCAGCACATCCGCAAACGGCCGGGAGGAAAGCGCGAGGTAGAGTCCATTTTGCAAAACGACGGGCAGCACGATGAGCAGCAGCCAGATCAAAACACGCGCCGTCCAGTACGCTTGCGCGGGCAGCGGCCGTGTGCTGATGAAGCTGCGGTCTGTGCCCGGCCTGTCCTCAGGACAGGACAGCAGCAGCGAAAGGCCGCTGAGCAGAATCACCACCGGCAGATACGCCAGCCAGCCTGGCGACGCCACACCCGCGCGCAGCGGCAGCAGCCACTCCAGATTGACGGCCAGCTCAAATCCCAGCAGCGCCAGAAAGGCGAACCAGCGCAGCCGCAGATAGAGGAACTCTTTGCGAAAATGATGCCGGACGAGGTTCATGGTTCATTTCCCTTCGAGACGGTAAGCGCGGGCGAGGGCGACGAAGATCTCACGCAGGCTCATGGGGCGGATTTGTGGCTGCTGAATACTTGGAATCACTCCACGCAATGCAGCGACGAGAGATTCGTCATTTTGAAAACGACTCGCGGCGAAGCGCAGCGTACGTCCGGCCTGCTCGGTGTGCAGCCAGTCCGTCGGCAGGTTTGCGGGCAGTTTTGCATCATCGGGCAGCACCGCCTCAATCGCGCGGAAGCGGCTTTGCAGGCTATCGCTCGTTTCATCCAGCGCGAGCTGGCCGCGATTGATGATGGCGACGCGGTCGGCCAGGCGCTGCACCTCTTCGATGTCGTGCGAGGAGACAAACACGGTCCAACCCTCCTGTTCGGTGAGTTCCAGCAGGCCGCGGATGAATTCATCGCGCACCAAGGGATCGAGTCCGCTGAAGGGTTCATCGAGCACGACGAGCTTGGGCCGATACGCGAGGCTGCTGAGAAGCGCTGCCTTCATGCGCATGCCTCGGGAGAGGTCTTTGAGCTTCGTGGTGAGCGGGAGATCGAACTGCGTGAGCAATTGGCTCTCGAATGCCTTGTCCCAGTTCGGATAGAGCGGGCGGCAGTAGTCGAGGAACTGCTTCACGGTCATCCACAGCGGCAGTTCCATGTTTTCGGACACGTAACCGATCTGGGTGAACTGCGCGGGGCCCAGTTGGCGTGAATCGACGCCCAAGATGGTCGCGTTGCCGCTGTCAGGCCGGTGCAGGTTGAGCAAACATTTGATCGTGGTGCTCTTGCCGGCGCCGTTCGGACCGAGGAAGGCGGTCACCTGCCCTTCCGGCACTTCGAGGCTCAAACCGGCGACGGCCTCCGTTTTGCGGAAGCGTTTGTGGAGATCGGTGATGGTGATCATAGGCTTTTGAGGTGGGCGATGACTTGGTTGAGCGTGAGATTGAGATCGGCGGCTTCCTTCAGCAGCGCCCGGCACTCGGGCGTGATCTGCGCGAGCCGCTCCGCGAGATCCGGCTGGTCTGGCACCGTGACGACCATGCCGATGCCGGGCCGTGAATTCAGCCAGCCCGCGTCCTTGAGCAGCAGCACGACCTTGTGCGCGGTGGTGGGGCTGATTTTCAGTTCCTGGCTCAGCGTGCGGACGCTGGGAAAGGTATCGCCCGCCTTCATCTGCCCCGTGAGGAGCGCCTTGCGCACGGCCAGAAGAATCTGGTCGGAGACCGGCGTGCCGTCTTGGAGCTGGATGGAAAAGGGCAGCATGGGCTGAGTGTTCTTAGTGTAACAGCACAACTGATACACTTGCAAGCGAAAATTAACCTCTATCTGTTTGGAGTCGCGCTACCGCTTCTTGCCGCCGCGTTTCGGCTTGCCGTAAACGACGTTCTTGCGCTGTGGCAGGGTGCCGGTGTCGTCGGTGTTCAAACCGGCGCGTTTTTTGAGTTCGCGAATCTGATCGCGGAGCAAGGCTGCTCGTTCGTATTCGAGCTTGCTGGCGGCTTCGGCCATTTCCTGTTCGAGTTCTCGGATGGTTTCCGTGATGGCGAAATCGCCGCCGCCTTCGCGGACGATGCTTTCTTCGAGATCTTTGGCCTTGCCGAGCACTTGCAGGCTCTCCTGCACGGCACGTTGCACAGTTTGCGGGGTGATGCCGTGCTTCTCGTTGTGATCGGTCTGCACCTGGCGGCGATAACCACTGATGCTAAGCAGGGCGCGGATGCTTTTGGTCTCGATGTCGGCAAAGAGCACGACTTCGCCGTTGATGTGACGTGCGGCGCGGCCGGAAGTTTGAATGAGCGACGATTCGCTGCGCAGGAAGCCTTCTTTGTCGGCATCGAGGATGCAGACGAGGCTGACTTCGGGCAAGTCGAGGCCTTCACGGAGCAGATTGATGCCGACGAGCACGTCGCAGTCGCCTGCACGCAGGCTGCGCAGGATTTCGACACGCTCGATGGCGTCGATGTCGCTGTGCAGGTAGCGGACTTTGAAGTCGAGATTGCGCAGGTAGTCGGTCAAATCCTCCGCCGTGCGCTTGGTGAGCGTGGTGACGAGCACGCGCTCGTTTTTCTCGATTCGCTGGCGGCAGAGTTCGATGGTTTCATCAATCTGGCCTTTCAGCGGCTTGATGGTGATGACGGGATCGAGCAATCCAGTCGGGCGAATGATCTGCTCGACGACGAGCGGGCGACCCTTGGTCGTTACGTCGAATTTGTCCAATGGCTGCGAGCTGCCGCTCACCCGCACCGCCTTGCCGGGTAGCGCTGCAGGCACTCCTTCCTCAATGCCGATGCGGTCTCGCTGATGAGGGATGTATTTCTCGTTTCCGACGACGCTGTTTTCGATCTCAAAACGTGCGGGCGTGGCGCTGACATAAACGAGCTGCCCGACCTTGCCCATGAACTCCTCAAAGCGGAGCGGACGGTTGTCGAGGGCACTCGGCAGGCGAAAGCCGTGCTCCACGAGCACCGTCTTGCGCGATTTGTCGCCTTCATACATGCCGCCGATCTGCGGGATGGTGACGTGGCTTTCGTCGATGAACATCAGCGGCGGTTCTTTGAAGAAGTCCAGCAGCGTGCCGGGTGTGGCACCGGGTTCGCGGCCCGTGAGATGGCGGCTGTAGTTTTCGATGCCCTGGCAGAAGCCCATCTCCTGCATCATCTCGATGTCATACTGCGTGCGCATCTTGATGCGCTGCGCTTCCAGCAGCTTTCCTTCCTTCTCGAACCACGCGACGCGTTCCTCCATCTCCTCGCGGATTTTCACGATGGCCTTGCGTAGTTTGTCGCCGGGCGTGACGAACTGCTTGGCGGGAAAAACCGTGTAGCCGGGCATTTTGAGCGTCACGGTGCCGGTGAGCACGTCCACAGCGCTGATGCGGTCGATTTCATCGCCGAAGAACTCGATACGGATGGCCTCGTTCTCCAAATAAGCGGGCACGACCTCGATGACATCGCCCCGGGCGCGGAATTTGCCGCGCGTGAGCTGGATGTCGTTCCGTTCGTAGAGCATATCGACGAGCTTGGTCAGCAAAGTCTCGCGCGACATCTGCTGGCCCACGCTCAGCGGCAGCATCATGCCCTCGTAATCTTCAGGCGAACCGAGGCCGTAAATGCAGCTCACACTGGCGACGATGATCGTGTCTTGTCGCGTGATGAGCGCCCCCATGCTGGAGAGGCGTAGGCGCTCGATCTCGTCGTTGATGGCGGAATCCTTCTCAATGTAGGTGTCCGTTCGGGCGATGTAGGCCTCCGGCTGATAGTAGTCGAAGTAGCTGACGAAGTACTCGACCGCGTTGTGCGGGAAGAAGTTTTTAAACTCCGAGTAAAGCTGCGCCGCGAGCGTCTTGTTGTGTGAGAACACCAGTGCCGGCCTGCCGAGCTCCGCGATGATGTTCGCCATCGTGAAAGTTTTGCCCGAGCCGGTCACGCCAAGCAGCGTCTGGTGCCGGTTCCCGGCACTGACGGATTTCACCAGCTTCGCGATGGCCTGTCCTTGGTCGCCCTGCGGGCTGTACTCGGTGTTGAGCCGAAAGACGGACATCGCGGGGGCTGAGACGGCTTAGGACATGCTCGGTCCGGCCTCGTCAGGCAGCGGCAGGTCCATGTCCTCTTCCTTCGCGACTTTTGCGGGGCTGGCGGCGGAAGCCTTTTGACCGTAGCGCTGCTTGTATTCCTTCCAGGAGATGAGCCTGCGGTCGGACTCATCCCAGAGCCGCAGATTGATGCACTTCAGGCTGGCCCAGAACGTCAGCGGCTTGACCGAGTGGAACATCGGGTGGGAGTTGTGGCAATCCTCAAGATAGTAGTTTGGGATGCGGGCGCTGAGGTGATGCACATGGTGGAAGCCGATGTTGCCAGTGAACCACTGGAGGATTTTCGGCAGCTTGTAGAAGGAACTGCCTCCCAGCGCGGCGCTGGTGTAGTCCCACTCGTCACGATGCTCCCAATAGGTGTCTTCATACTGGTGCTGCACATAGAACATCCAGATGCCCGCCATACCGGCAAACATCGTCACCGGAAGCTGCATCATGACGTAGTTTTTGAAGCCGAAGAGCCAGCTCATGCCCACTACCATCAAGAGCAGGGCAAGATTCATCCACATCACCGAGGCGCGGTCCTTGCCCTTGGCGCGGGGAGACGGGAAGCGCTGATGCACCAAGAACAGCAAAAGAGGCCCGAGAATCAGCAGCACGAAGGGATTGCGAACGATCTTGTAGAACAGCTTCTGGCCGGGTTTGGCCTCCTGATATTCCTTCACCGTCATCGTCCAGATGTCGCCATCACCACGGCGATCCAGATCTCCCGAGGTGGCGTGGTGTACGGAATGCTGCCAGCGCCAGTGGCTGTAGGGCGTGAAGGTGATCATGCCACAGATGAAGCCGAGGATGCTGCTGGCGCGCTTGGATTTGAAAAAGGAGCCGTGACCGCAATCGTGAAAGATGATGAACGTACGCACCACCAGCAGGCCTGCCAGCAGCGCAAAGGCCAGGGTCAGCCAGTAGGAGACAGACAGGCTGCGATACATCGCATACCAAGTCAGAATAAGGGGAACGAAGGTGTTTACGATCTGCCAGACGGAACGAGGGACGGATGGAACCTGGAACGGTGCCACGATCTCCTTCCATTCGTTGATTGTGGCCTGGGGCTGGGCTGATGTCATCTCAGGGGCGCTGGTCATGGTGGGTGGAGCGCGGTATGTAGCAGCTTTTTGAAATTAGTCCCGCACTCAATTTGTTAAAAACCTCTCATTTCTTGGAAAAGGCTGGAACAGCCAGAAAAATCTTTTGAGCGCAATTCATGCCGAAAATCGGCCTCAATAGTCACGAAACGGCCCCCGTGGCTCGCTGGCGTCCATTTCGGCCTGCCAAGCTGCGAAACGCTCGCGCATCATCTGGGCGATCTCCGGCTTTTCCTTCGTCAGATCGTGTTTTTCACCCAGGTCGGTGCTCAGGTCGTACAGGCCGCTGCCTTTGTCCGAGTCCAGCCATTTCCACTGCTCAAAGCGGGCCGCCTTGTCGCCCCGGCGCTGCCAGAACATCTCCTTTCGCGGCGATTTCGCCTCGCCACGCAGGATGGGCAGCATGTCGAAGCCATCCAGCTTCACCCCCTCGGGAGCTTTGGCACCGGTCGCGGCCAGCAGGGTCGGCACCAGCTCCAGGGCGGTCAGAAACTCGTCCGTCACCTTGCCAGCGGGCAATTTGCCCGGCCAGCGGGCGATGAAGGGCACGCGCAGGCCGCCCTCCCACATCGTGCTCTTGCTGCCTTTGAGCGGAGCATTGCCGCCGTTGCCGCTGCCGCCGTTGTCGGACATGAACAAGAAGATCGTGTTGTCCTTCTGCCCGGCTTTGTCGATGGAATCCATCAACGCGCCGATGGCCTCGTCCATGCATGTCACCGCGCCGCAGTAACGGGCCAGTTTTTCATCCGCTACCTTGCCGCGATACAGCGCGGTGTATTTCTCAGGAGCCTGCACGCCCTCACCTTTCTTCTTTTCACCCGCCACGGTGCCCTCCGGCAGCGTGGAGGCCGCATGCGGAGCGTTGAAGGCCAGGTAGAGGAAAAACGGCCTCTTCCCGGCATGATCGCCGACGAAACGCAGCGCCTCACGGCGGAAAACATCCGTCACATAGGTGCCCTTGTCCTCCTCCGTGCGCTGGTTGCCGCGAAACAGCGACGGCACGCCGTAGCGCTCGTGCGTGTAGTAGTCGATGCCGTTGTTCCCGTGGCCGTAGAAGAAATCGAAACCGCGCTGCTGCGGTAGGAAGCGCTTTGCCTGCCCCATGTCCCATTTTCCCACGCAACCCGTCGCGTAACCGACTTTGCGTAGTATGTCGCCGATCGTCACCTCCCGCACATCCAGCCCCAACGTCATCTCCGGGGAGACCGCGTATTCCTCGGCGGTGAAGCGGTGCCCGTAGTTCACCAAGTCGTTCCGCACCATGTCATACAATCCATTGCGCTGCGGGTAGCGACCCGTCAGCACGCTGCCGCGCGACGGCGTGCAGGCCGGCCAAGTCACATAAAAGCTCGTCCCGCGCACGCCTTCCGCCGCCAGCTTGTCCAAATTCGGCGTGAGTAGGGGCTTGCTGCCGATGCAGCCGAGATCCGGGTAGCCCTGATCATCGCTGATGATGAAAACGACATTCGGCTGCGCACCGAGGCACACAGCCGAAAGAATCAAGAAGAGAAGGACTCGCATGTCCGTCACAACGACGGCAGGCGGTGAATTACTTCACCTTGAAAAGCTCCACGTCGAAGATCAGCGCCTCATTCGGGCCGATGTCGCGACCGGCACCACGGGGGCCGTAGGCGAGCTTGGAGGGGATGTAGAAGCGGAATTTGCTGCCTTCCTTCATGAGCTGCACACCCTCGGTCCAGCCGGCGATGACGCGGTTGAGCGGGAACTCGATGGTTTCACCGCGCTTGTAGCTGCTGTCGAAGACCTTGCCGTCGATCAGCGTGCCTTCGTAGTGGACTTCCACGGTGTCGGTGGCCTTCGGGCTCTTGCCGGTGCCTTCGGTGATGACTTTGTACTGGAGACCGCTGGCGGTCACGGTGACGCCTTCTTTTTTGGCGTTGTCTTCGAGAAATTTTTCACCTTTGGCGAGAGCGATGTCGGACATGGGATGGGAGGGTTGGAGTTGTGGTTGATTGGGATGTGAAGGCTAGCAAGAGGTCGAAAAATGTCGAATGACGAATGCAGAATGACGCTACACTCACGCCATGAACCGCGAACGCCTCGTCTCACAGCTCACGTCTCACAGCGGCCCGTTTGATGTCGCGATCATCGGGGGTGGGGCCACAGGACTGGGCGCGGCGGTGGATGCAGCCTCGCGGGGGCACTCGGTGGTGCTGGTGGAGCAGTCGGACTTTGCGAAGGGCACCTCCAGCCGCAGCACGAAGCTGGTGCATGGCGGTGTGCGTTATTTGAAGCAGGGGAATGTCTCGCTGGTGCTGGAGGCGCTGCGGGAGCGCGGACTGATGGTGCGGAACGCGCCGCATCTCGTGCATAGCCTGCCGTTTGTCATTCCGAGCTACCACTGGTGGGAGGGGCCGTTTTACGGCATCGGTTTGAAGGTGTATGACGCGCTGGCTGGGCAGCTCGGGCTGGAGCCTTCGCGCTACCTCACGCGGGATGAAATCATCCAGCAACTGCCCACGCTGGAGACGGAGGGACTCGATGGCGGCGTGGTTTACCATGACGGTCAGTTCGATGACGCGCGCCTCGCCATTCACCTGGCCCGCACGGCGGTGAATCACGGCGGCGTGCTGCTCAATCACACGCGCTGCCGGGGTTTGATGAAGGAAAACGGCCACATCATCGGCCTGAAGGCCGAATGCGTCGAAACAGGCCGTCAGCATGAGATCCGCGCCCGTGGTGTGATCAACGCCACGGGCGTTTTTGTGGATGACGTACGGCGCATGGACGATCAAAAAGCCGAGAACACCGTCTCGCCGAGCCAGGGTGTGCATCTGGTGCTCCCGCGTGAGTTTCTGCCCGGTGACTCGGCCATCATGATCCCAAAGACGGATGACGGGCGCGTGCTCTTCGCCGTGCCCTGGCATGGGCGCGTCATCATCGGCACCACAGACACGCCGGTGGAGCATGCGAGCGTCGAGCCACGAGCGCTGCCAGATGAAATCGAGTTTCTCATGACGCACGCGGCCCGCTACCTGACGCGCGATCCGCGTCCCAGCGATGTGCTCAGCGTGTTTGCGGGTCTTCGACCGCTGGTGGCCGCGAAGAATGCGGAGCCCACCGCCGCTCTGTCGCGGGATCACACAATCCTCGTGGCGGACTCCGGCCTGATCACCATCACCGGCGGCAAGTGGACAACCTACCGGCGCATGGCCGAGGATGTCATCGACCACGCCGAGATGATCGGCGGCATCGGCGTGAAGCGCTGTGTCACGCATGATTTGATGATCCACGGCAGCGCCACGGTGCTCGGTAAAGACGACCCGCTGGCCGTCTATGGCAGCGATGCGGCGGAGATTCGCGATTTGATGCGCGCAGAACCCGCGCTGGCTGAAAAAATCCATCCCAAGCTGGATCTCACAGCGGCGGAGGTCGTCTTCCACACCCGCCGCGAGATGGCCCGCACCGTAGGCGATGTCCTGGCCCGCCGCAGCCGCAGTCTGCTGTTTGACGCGCAGGCCAGCATGAACGCCGCGCCGCGCGTGGCCGAAATCATGGCGCGGGAACTTCAGTGGGATGCTGCAACGACCGCGCACCAAGTGGAGCGCTTCCAGAAGCTAGCGTGCGGTTACATTCTGGAAGGTTGAGTGGCAGGTAACGCCTACTTCTTTTGGGCGTCCAAACGCCGGTCGATTTCCACCGCGGCCTGCCAGTAGGCCTCGCGCAGTTTGCGCAGGCGGTCTGGCTGGGCGGGATCATTTGAGCCGTTCGGGTAGCTCTTGCTGCGAACACGCTCGCGTTCAGCCTGGAACCAGGAGAGGTCGGCCGCGCGTGCGGTTGTTTTTTGGCATTGCTCGATCTCCAGTTCCACACAGGCCGTGTAAAGATCTTGCAGGAGCAGTGGCGTGTAGCTGCTGCTCGCCGCAGGCATGATCTGGTTCTCCAGATTGGTCTCGAACATCACCAGGCCGGAGGAGAATCTGGCGGAGTCAAAACGATCCACGCCGCCGCGCCGCGCCACTGGAGGTGTGGTGGGAGAGACCGGGGCCGACGTTCGTGCAGGAGCGCTGGTGCTTGGAGGATTGCTCTTGGCCGCAGCCTGTGCCGAACTCGGCGCGGCTCCTGATGCCGCCAGGTCCACCACGCAGCGGAAGCCGTAATCGCCGAAATTGCTGCGATTTTCAGGAGGCGGGCCGCTGCGCTTGGAAGATAGCAATTCTCCCTTACCGCGGCCTCTCCAAGTAGAGCCACCTCGTTGCACACGCCCTTTTTGAAGCGGGCTAAACCAGTCCTCACACCACTCCAATACATTTCCTTCCAAATCATATATGCCCAGTGAATTCGGTTTAAAGCTCATCACTGGGGAACGAGTGCCGCCTCCATACCCATCGTTGTAAGTGGCAGGACTGCCCGCATTCTTCAGGGAGTCATTGATCGGTCCATCCCAGAAGTTTCCAGCGTCGTTGGGCGGAGGCCAGGTTGAACCCCATGGATAAAGATCTGGCAGAAGCCTGCCAAGAGCTTCCGGTGATTTTGCCGCATCTTCGAGATGAGCGATGCCAATCGCGAAGCTCCACTCACGATCAGTCGGCAGACGAAGTTTGACGCCCTCTTTGTCACTGAGCCATCGACAGAATGCTTGCGCATCATTCCAGTTTACAAACGCCACTGGGATCTCCTCACTGTTGCCTCTCTTCCAAGTCTCATCAGCTCCGGGAACGCTGGCTGCATAGGCGGCATAGTCCCTCTTTCTTGTCTCATGAATGCACATCAGCACCTGGGTGCCAGGCACGGGAACAAACTTCATGCCGAGACTGTTGACGTAAGGGTGCTCCTTGGTGGCCCATGTTGGATCACCTGCGTGTTTGGAGCGGAGTTCAGCCACCTGCTTGTCATAGATGGTCTTGAGCGGGGCTTCTTTCTCCGAGCGGAAAGCGGCCACGGCCTGGCGGTAGGTCTGGCGCAGGGTGATGAGCGAATGCGGCGTTCCTGGCGGGTCGGCGTCTGGCACCGTGGGATCGGTGGCGAGGCGCTGGGTTTCGGCCCGGAGCTCCGTGGCATCTGTAATGGAGACGCCTGGAGTCCTGGCGGCGCGGTCCAGCGCATTGCGGTAGCTGGCGAGAAGCGTTTTGGCGTATTCAGTGACGGCGGGCACCACCTGTTTTTCAAGGGCGGCGCGGTATTGTTGCTCCAAGGCGAGAAACTCTGGAGGCTGTTTAGGCACCAAGGGGGCATTTGATACAGACGCAGTGCTTTTAATGATTGGGGCCAATCCGGGTGAGGCAGGTTTGGACTGTATCACAGGAGCTGGATTCGATCCGACAGCGCTAGGCTGAGGTGTGTGTTGGACCTCGACGACGCAACGGAAGCCGAAAGTGCCTTTGCGACTGCCCGCAGGATACGCAGTGCGTGTGGAAGCCAGAAACAGTTCTGGAATGTGCCCTTCCCACCAGTGACCACATCCCAGTCCTCGTTGGACTCGGTGCTTCTTTAGGTTATCGAACCAGTCCTCACACCACTCCACTACGTTGCCACCGAGGTCATATAACCCAAAAGAGTTGGGCTTGAAGCTCATCACTGGGGCGGTTGTTGGAAAACCATCGTCGTAACCGTCGATGTAACCGATCTTTGCTTCTTTGCTCGGTGCCTTGGCCTTGCGGCTCTGATCGCTGAAATTTCCTGAGCCAGGAGGGGGCGGATATTGATCACCCCAGAGATACACCTTCTTGTCTTTGAAGACGGTGCTTGGCGTCGTTTCGGAATTCCATGTTTCCTTGTGTCCTATGCCGATGGCCATGCTCCACTCGCGGTCCGTAGGAAGACGATAGGCTCGGTTTTCTTTCCTGGAAAGCCAGTCGCAGAAAGCCTTGGCGTCGTTCCAAGTAAGATTGATCGCCGGATGCTCGTCACCGCGTTCAGTGATCGGATAGTCACTGAGAGTCTGATCTCTCCAGGTGTCGTCGGCGTTGGGATTCTCAGATGCGTAAACCGCGAAGTCTTTGTACCTTGTTTCATGAATGCAGAACAAGACATTGGTTCCAGGCACGGGTACAAACTTCATGCCCAGCGAATTGATGAAAGGCTTCTCCCTGGTGGCTGTGGCGGGCGGTTGAGGTGTTAAAACAGAAACCTGGACCTGCGCGGAAGTCGCCTCACCGACGACAGGAGACTTCTTGCCGCCCTCCATGACCAGCCATCCAGCCACGCAGGCCAGCAACACAACGGTGGCCCAGACCAGTGTGTTTGAAGAGGAACGCCGAGGAGGCGGTGAAAACTCCGGCTCTGGAGCAGATTGTCGCTGCGGAATGGTGCGTTGCGGGCGGGCCTGCGTGGGCAAAGCAGCGGGAGCTTTCTCAGCGGCGGCTTCCACCTTGATCACGGGCTGCGTGAGGATGTGGTCGAGGTCGGCGCGGAGGGCGAGGATGGTCTGATAGCGCACCTCACGGTCCTCACGCATCGCCTTGCCGATGATGCCGTCGTAGCGCGGGTCGAGGTCGGCGACGAACTTGGACGGCATTTGGAAAAGCCCCTGCGGCAGCTTTCCGGCCAGCATTTGGTAGAGCATGACGCCCACCGCGTAGATGTCGGCGCGATGATCCACGCTGCTGCCAAGCATCAGCGCCTCGGGGGCCATGTAGTGCAGCGTACCCATTGCCATGCCGCTCTGGGTGAGGCCGCTTTCGCCGCTATGCGTCATCTTTGCCAACCCGAAGTCCGCCACGCGCACGATGCCGTCGTAACCGACCATGATGTTCGCCGGTTTGATGTCGCGGTGGATGATACCGCGCTCATGCGCGTAAGCCAGCGCGTCACACACATGCGCGGTGATGGCCATG
>CAXNGR010000022.1:0-13114 GCA_964201265.1 Verrucomicrobiaceae bacterium | reverse complement strand
CCGGAGCACCAGAAGAAGTCACGCGATGGAGGCTGGGTTTCGCCTTTGAGCAGCGGCAGCAGGTTCTGGCCGTCGAGACGCGTCTCCGCTGGCGCGGCGATGCCCGCCGCCGCTGGCGCGGCGATGCCCGCCGCCGCGAGCGCCGTGGGCAAAATATCCAGCGAAGACACCGGCGACTGCCACTCGCCCGGTTTCAGCGCCGCGGGCCAGCAGATGAGAAACGGCACGCGGATGCCGCCTTCGTAATCGGTGTGCTTGCCACCGCGCAGCGGCGTGTTGTCCGCGCTTTGCGCCAGCGGGCCGCCGTTGTCGCTGATGAAGAAGAGGAGCGTGTTTTCCCACACGCCACCGTCTTTGAGCGCGGTCATGACTTTGCCGATCGCATCATCCATGCGCTTGCCCATCGCGAGGCGGGCATCGCGGTCTTGGTTGCCCGTGTTGAACTTCGCGATCTCGTCCTCCGATGCCTGCAAGGGCGCATGCACCGCATTGAAGGCTAGGTAGGCGAAAAACGGCCCCGCCTTGTGCTTCGTGATGAACGCCGCCGTCTCCTCGCCGAGTCGATCCGTGAGATAACCTGTCTCCTTCACCACCTCTGTGCCGCGATAGATCGGATCATTGGGGTCATCGAGCTTGAAGTAGTCATGCGCCCCGCGGCCGAGAAAGCCGAACACCTCATCAAAACCGCGCAGAGCCGGACTCCAGGCCAAATCCGGCCCCAAGTGCCATTTGCCAAACTGGCCCGTCGCATAGCCCGCGGGCTTCAAATACTGCGGAAAGAGCTTCTCGCTCATCGGCACGCCGCTGCCCGCCTCACCGCCGGTGTACAGCCCCAACCGCTGCTGATAGCGCCCCAGCATCAGCCCCGCCCGTGTCGGCGAGCACACATGCCCCGTCACATAACCCTGCCGACAAATCACGCCCTGCTTTGCCAGCGAATCGAGATTCGGCGTCACGATTTCCTTCGGATGCTGCGGACTAAACGTCACATCTGCATACCCGAGGTCATCCGCGACGATGACGACGATGTTTGGAGGAGCCGCAAATGACGAATGCAGAATGATGAATGATGAAAAAAGCGGGATGAGGCTTTTCATGGCTTTGAGTTCAGAGGTGGGAGTTTTTGAAGCCGAGCTGTGAGTTCCCCGATGACATCCGCGTGTTGCGCGGAGACATCGTGAAGCTCCTCGGGATCGGTTTGGTGGTCGTAGAGTTCGGTTGGACCATCGCTCCAGTGGGTGAAGCGCCAGCGGGTGGTGCGGATGCTTTGGCCGTAAAGTTTGTCGCCACGCGTGACGAGCGTGAAGGCGGCGTCTTTGAGGCTGGCGGTGGGATCGGCCAAAACGGGGCGCAAACTGGCTCCGGCGGGAGCGTGAGGTATTTTCAGGCCGCAGAAGTCAGCGACCGTCGGATACACATCAATGAACTCGGCGAGTGAGCGCGTCGTCTGGCCGCCTTTCATGCCCGGCGCGGCGATGATGAGCGGCGCACGGCAACTGCGCTCAAACATCGTGTTCTTGTTCCACCACTGCCGCTCGCCGGTGTGGTAGCCGTGATCGCCGACGAAGACGACGATGGTCTTTTCCCACAGCTTGCCCTTGTCGAGTGCATCGAGCACACGACCGAGCTGCGCATCCATGAAGCTCGTGCCTGCGCAGTAAGCACGGAAAAGCTCGCGCCACTCCTGCTCGGTGAATTTGCCAAAGGCGGTGCCGTAGTCGCCAAAGCCCACGCTGTCTTTACGCACCGCCGTCATGTCAGCGGGATCGCTCCAGGGCTTCAGCGAGCCCGGTGGATAGAGATCGAAGTATTTCTTCGGCGCGATGAAGGGATCATGCGGCTTCATAAAGCCGCAGCCGATGAACCACGGCGTGTCGCCGAGCTTTTCGATCATCGCCACCGTGGCAACGGCGATCTGGCCATCCGGCTGATCGTCATCCGTGCCATCCGCCGCGCCCCACTGGCACCATTTCAGCGCCCCACCGGTCACGTCACGGCCTTCGAGCATCTTGCGACCTGCCTTCGTCGCTTCAAAGGCCTGCGCCGTGTGCCAGGAGCGGCCAGCGTCCATCCAGCGTTGCTTCGCTTCCACATCCTTGCCACCGCCGAGATGGAAGAGCTTTCCAAACGCATGCGACTGCCAACCGGCGTCTTTGCAGAGCTGCGGCAGCGTCACGACATCCGGCATCTTTTGCCGCAAAGGAATGTCATTGCCCACGATGCCCGTCTGCTCAGCCCGCAGGCCAGCCATCAGGCTGCTGCGGCTCGGATTGCATACCGGATACTGCACATACGCTCGCTCAAACGTCGTGCCGCGAGCCCGCAACCGGTCGAGGTTCGGCGTCTTCACGACCTCCTTCGTGAACGCCCCGCCAAAGTCCCGCAAATCATCCGCCATGATGAGGAGGACGTTGGGCTTCGTGTAAGCGGAGAGCAGAGGGCAAAGGGCGAAGAGAATGACGAGACAACGCATGGTCGCGCTGAAACGACGTCGCACGAGTTTTCCTTCGGACTTCGTAGCCAGACCGTGTTTTTTCCGAAAAAGCACGAGTTAGAAAACTCGTGCTACGGCTTTTGAATGGCAGCGCTCGCCGTCATCGCAGGCTCCTTGGATGCAGGGGCGATGACAATCCCGCCGCTTTGTGCTCCCGGCAGTGTTTGCGGGTGCGCACGGAGTTGCTGAAGGTAGGCGACGAGCGCCTCGGCTTCCTTGTCAGTGCCGGGGAACGGCGGCATGAAAGTACGGGTCTGATGCATGCCTTGGATGAAGAGTTTCATGCCTGCACTGTCCCAGGATTTCTCCGCGCCATACATGGCGGTGAATTTTTCGATCACGCCGTTCAAGCCCGTGGTGCTATGGCAGCGGGAACAGGCCAACATGAAGATGTCCTGCCCAACCTCGATCTTGTTTGCCTCGGTGATCTCGCGATGCCGGACATACGTCGCATGTTTCAGCAGGCCCTCGCTTTGTAGGAAGGCCAGCTCGTCTTTGTGGACGCCGTTGGAATACATGTATTCGCCGATGACCCAGGGCTTGCGCATGAACTCACGCGCCCGCTCGAAGTGCCCCAGCAGCCAGATGCCCATGAAGCTCGGGATCAGCAGCGCCCAGCGGGGGATCATGAAGCTGCTGCCCAGGCCGCCGAGTCCGACCACCAAAAACGCGATGACCGTCCAGCCTAGCAATGTCTGAAATTGCCCGTGCCAGCTCATGAACTCCTGCGTGAGCAGCGCCACGGAGCTGTTCGCCTTCATCGTTTCCGGGATGGCGTTCCAGTACCAGGTGCCAAACAAAAAGGTGCCCAGCAGCGCAACCAGCACCACATGCGAGAGCCGATAGACGATCCAGTGCCTCAACTGGCGCGACTTGTCGTCGAACGAGTCCTTTTTCTTCGTGAAGAAGAACGTGGCGAACCACAGGAAGACCGCGCCAGTCATCAGGGCAAAGAACGTGCGGAAGCCGAGCTGCGGCAGGTAGAGCGGATTCGTCATCGCATCCCAAAAGGCACGCGTTTGGTTCCAGTCTCCCGGCTTCATCATGAAGCCGAGCACGGCCACGATCAACGCCATGGTGATCCAGGACATGATGCTGAGTGCCACGCCGATCTTGATGTGCTTTTTCTTCTTTTCGGCAGTGTCCGCCTTCTTCCAGCTCAGGAACCACCACATGATCAAGGCCACCTCGCTGATGAAGACCAGCCACTCCGCGAACCAGCCCCAGAAAAACACCCGCAGCAGCGATCCGATGGCAAACGGTGCAAATAGCGAGGTCGAAAGCCAGATACCCACGCCCGTCATCGCTCCCACCGTCGTCGTCACGATAAAAACAACGAAGGTGATCTTGTAAGCGAGCTGATCCACATCCGGGCGGTTGTTTTTGTGCGCCCACCACTCCATCCACGTCAGCAGCGGATACGCGCCCACCGCCAGTGGATGATTGATGAGCACATGCAAGCTGGCGATGAGACCGATGATCAAACGGCCACCGGCGAGGTGATCCATGTAAAACGAGGGAAAGTCCATGACGTGAGGGACTTCGCACCACATGAGTGTTTGGAAATGTGGCGAAATGCCGCAGCGCCTGCATCTTCGATTGGCAATCAAATCTACGCCCCAGGCGGCATCTTCACGAGCTTGCGTTGCAGCGTGCGGCGGTCGATACCGAGGGCTTCGGCGGCGTGGGAGATGTTCCCGCCGCAGTCGTGCAGCACCCGCTGGATGTGCTCCCACTCGAGTCTCGCGAGGCTGGGTGTGTCGTTCGCGGAAGGACGCGGCGAAGTGGTGGCATGGCCTTGCAGCGCGGCGAGCACTTGATCGGCGCTGGCAGGTTTCAGTAAGTAGTCATCCGCCCCGAGGCGCACGGCTTCGAGTGCTCCGGGGATGCTACCGTAACCCGTGAGCACGATGAGACGCGCCTGCGGCAGCTTCTGGCGCAGCGTGGGGATCAAGGTCATGCCGTCCACCGCGCCGAGGCGCATGTCGAGCACGATGGCGTCGATGCCGCCGGACTCGACAAGGCCGAGCGCTTCGAGTTTGCCGGCGGCTTGCAGCACCTCGCAGCCGCGACGCCGCAACGCGAGCGCCAGCGTGGCCCGAAAGCCGTCGTCGTCTTCGATGAGGAGCACGTTCATGGGATTTCAGAGGCGTATTGAGGAAGGATGAGCGTGACACGCGCACCACCCTCGCGACGGTTTTCGACTTCGAGGCTGCCATGCATCGAAGCGGCGAGCCGACGCACGAAAAACAAACCCAGGCCCATGCCGTTGCCGGGATCACGCGTGCTGCGGAAAGGCTCGCCCCAATGGCGCAGCATCTCCGCAGTGAATCCGGGGCCGTGATCTTCGACGATGAAACGCAGCTCTCCCTGATGCTCATCGACACGCAACACGACCTTTTCCTCATCAGCGGAGGCCAGCAGCGCATTGCGCAAAAGCACGAGCAAGGCCTCACGCAGTCCCGCACAGGCCACAGGGGCGTCTTTGGCCTTCAAATCGAGCTTCACACGCTGGCGCTGCGTTTCCGGCAATTCATCGAGCGCGGCATCGACAGTGCGCCACACGATGCAGGGCGCAGCGGAGAGTCCCGTGGCCTCCTGGCCGAGCTCGCGCAGACGTTGCAGCACTTTTTGGCAGCGCACGGCCTCGCGGGCGATGATTGCCGCCGTCTCGGCATCGGGATGCGTCTTCATCTCCTCCGCCGCCAGCGCGATGGTGCCCAGCGGCGTGCCGAGTTCATGCGCGAAACCGGTCGCCAATGCCGCCACGGAGAGAAACCTCTCGCGCGAGTCCAGCTCCGTCCGCAATCGCTCGCGCTCCTTTTGCAGCCGATGCGACCGCCGCCGCAGCGCGAGCAGCAGCGTCAGCACAAAGCCTCCCGCAAGCACCAGCGCGATGAAAAATCCCTGCGTGAGCATTTCCGCTGGAACGGGAGACCCGTCCGCCATGCGCAGCGGCACGGCTTTTTGCCAAAGCCAGCCACAGGCCAGCGTGGTGAGCAACCCTAGCCCGACCACCGCTGAGGTCCGCAAAGCCACCGCCGCCAGCGTGAGCTGCACGAGATAAAACAGCGCGAAGGGATTCCCCAAGCCGCCAGTCCAGTGCAGCAAAAACGTGAGCGTCAGCGCATCCCACAGCACGAGATGAAAAAAACCCTCCTTCAGCTCCCAGCGGATCTGGCGCAGCCACCATTCCAGCAGCGCGTTGGTGGTCAGCGTCAGGGCCACCGCGCCGCCGCAATGCCACCACGGCACCTCCACGCCCATGCGCCACACGACCGCGAGCGTGATGCCCTGCCCCGCCGCCGCCAGCCAGCGCAGCAGCACCAGCACCCGCGCCGAGAGCGCTCCACCGGCCCACACCTCGCTCAAACCAAGCCAGCGCTGCAAGCGTGGCGCTTTAGAAGAAGGGTGTGAGGCGTGTAAAGACATCAGGGATAGTGCGTGCTGCTGGTAGCCTGTCTATTCGATGCGGCATTTTGCCGCAGTGACTGTTCAGCGGTGCCGTTGAGTATCCCGCTGCATGAAAACACTCGCCTCATCCTTCCTCGCCCTCACGACTCTTCTCGCCACCCCAGCCCTGCGCGCCCAGACACCTGCGCCAGCCTCCTACATGCTTTGCATGGCCTGCCACGGGCCTGATGGGAAAGGCATGGGTGCGGGCACCCCCACTCCGATGGCTCCGCCGCTCGCCGGGTCGAAGCTGGCCGGTTTTGGTGATGGCGAGCTGATGGCCTCTATTGTGTTCACCGGCATTGAGAAGCAGGACGCCAAGTTCATCGGTATCATGGCCCCGCTGGGTCCGGCGATGACCGACGCCCAGATGGCCGAGGCCATGACCTATGTGCGCAGCAGCTTTGGCAACAATGCCCCGGCCGTCACCGCAGACCAGATCAAAGCCTGGCGCGAAAAATACACTGGCAAACCAATGCAGAAACGCGCCGACTTGGAAGCTGCGCTCAAGTGAGCCTGTGCTCGATTCTGCTGCCCTTTTCACGGAATGAATCATCATCGACGGCAGAATCGTCGAAGAGGCCATTGCGTTTCCCTGGAGATCAGGATTTCTGAGATGGTGGCACGATTGCTTTCATGGATGCAGCAGAGCTGAAATCACAATTTTGGCACAGCGTTTCCCATGGTTGCCGCTGACGCGCTCTTGCAGCTTGCGTTGGTTTTATACCTCCACTGGCTCGAATGACTCCAAACCCGCCAAACAGTCTCAAATCTCGCTCGTTTCGCATCGGGGTCGTGCTGTTGGTGTGCCTTTCTCTGGGTCTGCATCGTGGAGTGGTGCAGGGCATCGCCTGGACGCAGATGCTCGTGCGATACACGAGCGAAACCACCTTGCTGGAGGCCGTGGAGATGACTTTTGACGGCTTGCATCCTTGTCCGCTTTGCGAGGCGGCAAGGAAAGATGCTGGAGCTGGGCAAAAGCAGCCGCAGCAGTCATCGCAGGCTGCCAAGAAGCTGCACGCCGTGCTGACGGTCGTCCCAAGGCTGATCGCTCCATCGTCCGATGATTGTTCCTTCGCCATGTGCCATCAGTCGCTCATGCGGCGATGCCAGGCACCGGAGACGCCACCGCCACGATGCGGGCAGGCTTGAACATCCAGACGCTGCTTTTTTCGCGCAGGCATTCACCGATGCCCAGCCACTGCCGCTCCGGCACGCATGTCCCATGCGCATGTCCTTCATTCCTCCATTTCCAATCCCCTTTTCGATTCATGAAAACTCATTTTGCACTGTTGTCTCTCTTTCTCGCAGGCGCTGCCCTATCGCAGCCTGCCACCACCTCCAAACCGTCACCCAAACCCACCACCACGCTGCCGGAGGTCATTGTCACCGACACTCGCCTGCCCGCTGGCGCTCCGCTGGGAGCCGAAACGGTGAACATCAATGATACACGCGCCCGCAGCACCGACGCTGCCTCCATGCTGGACCAGACACCAGGTGCCGCCGTCGTGCGAAACGGGCCGCAGACCGGCATCGTGCAGCTTCGCGGTCTCAGCGGGGACCGTGTCAAAATCTCTGTGGATGGGGCCACGATCTCGCCCGCCTGCCCGAATCACATGGACCCGCCGCTGCACTATGCCTCGCGCGGATCGCTGGACACCATCGCCGTGATGGCCGGCATCAGCCCCGTCAGTCAGGGAGGTGACAGCATTGCCGGAACCATCGTCGTGCGTTCGCCTGAGCCGCGCTTTGCGACGGCAGAGGAGCAATCCATCACCTTTGGTGAACTGGGAAGCCATTATCGCGGCAGCAATGACGGCTATGGCGTCCACGTTGATGGCGGTGTCGCCAGCCAGTCGCTCAGCGCTTCGTATCAGGGCTCCTGGGAGCGAGCCAATGATCTGCGTTTTCCTGGTGGGCGTGTACATGCCACGGGCTTCGAGATACAGCAGCACCAGGTCATCGCAGCCATGCGTCTCGGCCAGGGTGTGCTCGCGCTGGACACCGGATTTGTGCGCACGCGTGACTCCGGCACACCCACGCTGCCCATGGACATGATCGAGGACGACGGCGTCCGCATCGGCCTGCGCTACACCGCCACGCACGACTTCGGCACCGTCGAGGCACGCGCCTATGTCCACACCATTGAGCATTTGATGAACAACTACTCGCTCCGCCCGCTCCTGCCGGGCAACATGCCCATGGAGTCCCCCGCCACCAGCGACGACTACGGTTTCAGCCTCGGCGTGTCCATCCCGCAGGGCGTCCATACGCTGCGTTTCGGCACCGACTTCCATCGAAATGAATTCGACGCCTACCAGCGCAACATGGTCACCGGTGCCGTGCAGGACACGATCAACGAAGCCACCCGCACCCGCTGGGGCACCTATGCCGAATGGCAGGCCGATTGGTCGGGCCAATGGTCCTCCCTGCTCGGCATCCGCAACGACACCGTCTTCAGTGATGCTGCCGGTGTGACTTCGTTCTTCGCTCCCGCTGCTGCAGATGCCGCCGCGTTCAACGCGCGTGATCACAGCTTCACGGATGTGAACTTCGACGTCGTTGCCAGCCTGCGCTACACACCGAATGACTGGAGCACCTACGAACTGGGCTTCGCCCGCAAAAACCGCGCCCCCAGTCTGCTCGAGCGCTACCTGTGGACTCCGCTGGGCGCCAACGCCGGCATGGCCGACGGCCGAACCTATCTCGGAAATCTCGCCCTCGACTCCGAGACCTCCTACCAGCTCGCGTTCACTGCCGACTACCATGGCGAGAAGTGGCAGGTCAAGGCCACGCCATTCTACAACATCGTCCATGATTACATCCAAGGAGTGCCAATCGCCCGCCTCGCTGCAGGCCAGCCGGTGCTGCAATATCAAAACGTCAGCCGCGCCGACCTGTACGGCATTGATGGCTCCTTCCGCTACGCCTTCACCGAGGACTTCGGCATTCGCGGAGTGGTCAGCTATGTGCGCGGCGTGAACCGCAGCAACGACGACAACCTCTACCGCATCGCCCCGCTGCATGGCATGCTCGCCTTTGACGGTCGCATGCTCGGCTGGAAAAACACCCTCGAACTCGTCCTCGCCGCCGAGCAGAACAAAACCGCCGCCTACAACGGCGAACCCGCCACCAGCGGCTATGCGCTGCTTAACTACCGCCTCGGGCGCGACTTCGCCAGCGGCCTCGGCCTTGAGGTCGGCGTCGAAAACATCACCAACGAACGCTACGCCGACCACCTCGGCGGTCTCAACCGCGTCCCCGGCAGCGATGTCGGCCTCGGCCAGCGTGTCCCAGGAGCGGGCCGCTTTCTTTACATCCAGGTGAACTACAAGTTCTGACCGTTTACGGTCCGTCGAGCCACGCCAATCGTGTCCGCACGGTTGGCGTGGCATTTTTCAAAGCTCCGCGAGCTTCACTTCCTCCTGAACTTCACGAAGTAGTTCTCCTTCAGCAGGTCCTTCACTTCGTCCCCCTTCTCAAAGCCCGCGGCGATGACTTCGGCCTCGAAGACTTCCTGTCCCGCACGAACGTGGCCCATGATGAAGTCACTCGTCACGCCGGGAATGCGTTTGAAGTCGATCAGCACCAGCGTGCCGCCGGGTTTGAGCGCCTTGTGCAGCGTGGCGAGGCTGGCGCTCGGGAACTCGAAGTGGTGATACACATCACAGATGAAGGCGAGGTCGATGCTGGCCTCCGGCAGCTCCACGCTGCGCTCGGTGCAGAGAATCGTCTGCACGTTTGAGGCGCTCGCCTTGCTGGCGCGGGCTTTGATGTGCTCCAGGAAATTCTTCGCGATTTCGACGGCGAAGACCTTCCCATCGGCTCCGACAGCTTGGGCGAAGTGCAGCGTGAAGAGGCCGGTGCCCGCGCCGATGTCCGCCATGACCATGCCGGGCTTCAAACCTGCCGCAGCGACGATTTTCTCCCGCTGGTGGAAGATCTCACGGCTCTCGGTTTCAAACTTCTTCGTCCATTCTTCGACGTTGAGCTTCGGATCGAGGAATTTGTCGTTGATGCCCGGTTTGACGCTGGCGTCTTGAGCGAAAGCGAGACTGGCGAGAAAGCAGAGGAGGGTGGTGGTGCGTTTCATGGTGAGAGTGAGATTTAACGAGTGGCCGTGCTGAAGGTTCGCCACGATCCGGCGAGATTGCGCACCTTGAAGCCATGCTGCGCGAGCAAACGACAGGCGAAGTAGCTGCGCTGGCCGCTCTGGCAGGAGGCGATGATCTCCTTGTCCTTCGGCAGTTCGCTCAAACGTCCGCGCAGCTCATCCAGCGGGATGTGCATGGAGCCGGGGATGTGGCCTTTGGCGCGTTCATCGGCACGGCGCACGTCGAGCACGAGCGTCTTCGCCGGATCGAGCGTGGCGATCTCATGCCACTGCGCGAGCGCGATATCACCCGCGAGCACATTTTGTGCAGCCATCCCGGCGAGGTTTACGGGATCTTTGGCGGAGCCAAATGGCGGCGCGTAGGCCAGCTCCAGCTCGGCGAGATCATTCATGTTCATGCCAGCTTTCAAGGCGGTGGCGAAGACATCGAGACGCTTGTCCACGCCATCGCGGCCCACGGCTTGAGCGCCGAGGAGTTTCCCCGTGTCCGGAGCAAACAGCACCTTCAGCGCGATGGGTTCCGCGCCGGGATAATAGCCCGCGTGCGAGGCCGGATGCAGGTGCAGCACCTCGCAGGCGATGCCCGCCGCTCGTAGCGCTTTTTCATTCGCGCCCGTGCAGCCTGCGGTGAGGCCAAAGAGACGCAGCACGGCGGTGCCTTGCGTGCCGTGGTAGCTGGCGCTGCGGCCCATGATGTTGTCGGCAGCGATGCGGCCCTGGCGATTCGCCGGACCGGCCAGCGGGATCAAACTCCACGCACCCGTGATGACGTCGCGCACCTCAACGACATCGCCCACGGCGTAGATCGCGGAATCGCTCGTCTGCATGCGCTCATTCACGCGAATGCCGCCGCGCTCGCCGATCTCCAGCCCGGCGGCCTTTGCCAGCGCACTCTCAGGCTTCACGCCCATGCCGAGAATCACGACATCCGCAGGCAGTCGTCGGCCATCCTTGAGCACCACGATGGAGGCGCGGGCAGGTTCGGCATCGCTCGGCGCTTCAAACGCGGCCACCGCGCTGCCGGTGCAAAGCTCCACACCGTGCTGCTTCAATTCCAGATGCAACCACGCGGCCATTTCGGGATCGAGCGGAGCCATGACCTGCGGCAGAGCCTCGACGAGCGACACGGACACACCGCCATGACGCACGAGTTGCTCCGCCATTTCCAAACCGATGTAACCTCCGCCCACGACCACTGCTCGCGTGCCCTCGCTCTCGCTGAGCCACGATTTGATCCGCACCACATCGGGCACGTTGCGCACAGTGAAGTGACCCTCGCGCTCAATGCCGGGAATCGGCGGTGTCAGCGGTGCCGCGCCGGTGGAAATGACCAGCGCATCGTAAGGCAGCGTGTATTCGCGGCTGTTATCCAGATCGCGCACGTTCACGACCTTGGCCTCGCGATCAATCGACACGACCTCGCTGTTCACACGCACGTCGAGATTGAAGCGCGAGTGAAGGCTCTTCGGCGTCTGCACCAGCAAGTCTTCCTCGTTCACGATCTCGCCGCCCACGAAGTAAGGCAGGCCGCAGTTGGCAAAGGAGACATGCGGTCCGCGCTCCAGCACGATGATTTCAGCTTCTTCTGAGAGACGACGCGCACGCGCTGCCGCACTGGCACCACCTGCGACGCCTCCGATGATGACCAGACGATGGGGATTCATGATTTTGGGGATGATTTTTCAAAGCGAGCCACCAGGGCAAAGATGCCGCCCGCCATGACGACGAGGCCAGCATACCAGACCCACTCTGGTAGTGAGGTTAGCTCTGGCAGACGCTTTTTGCCGAGATCGGCCACGGGGAGGATGTTCGCGGCGATCCAGTCGTAGCTGAAGGCATAGGCGATACCACCGACGAGCATGCCAAAGAAGCCAGCGAGCGCATCGAGCTTCCCTGCCCCAATAGCGGCCACTCCAGTGCCGGGGCAGTAGCCGTAGATCACCATGCCGATGCCAAAGAGCACCGCACCGAGCACCACCGCGAGCATGGTGGCCGGTTTGATGTGCCAGTTGGTCATCTCCTGGCCATGCAGGATGAAAAGCCCCACGCCGCCCACGACGATGGCGGTGAACATGACTTTGAGCACGGTGAAGTCGCGAAACAGGAACTGCTTCACGATGACATTGTAGTCCGTGACGCCGCCGCGATGCAGCAGCACGCCAAAGAGGAAGCCGAAGAGCAGACCGGCCCACAGAAGATTAGGCCCGGTGATGAAAGCGAGTGTGGTGTGCATGGGATCAGGCTTTGGAGTTGCGGCGGAAGAGGATGAAGGCGGTGACGATGCCGCTGGCGAACATGACGAGGAAAAAGGTCCAACTGCTGACTGCGAGCTGGAGCGCGCCGCTGATGCCATGGCCGCTCGTGCAGCCATCGGCCAAGCGTGCGCCAAAGATGATGACCACGCCGCCAATGAAGGCCGCGATCATGCGCTTCGTCACCGAAGAGCCAAAACGCTCGCGCCAGATGGCGGGCACGCTCTCCAGCTTGAAGCTGCCGCTCACCACCGCGCTGACCAGCGCCCCGAGAAGCGAGCCGAGCACGAACAAGCTGCCGTAATCCCACGCAGGCACCGCTTTCTTGGCCCAGTAAGTGTTCGTCGCCACGCCATCGGCTCCGATCACGGGCATGGCACACGCACCTGCCGCTTGTGCGATGCCGGTGGACATGCCGATGGGCTTGTCCGCCAGCGAGAAAGTGAGGATGCTGAGCACGCCGATCAGCACGCCCACGAGATAAGGATTCCAGCGATGTGTTTTCATAAAGACGAGCTATTCAAACTTGATGTAGGCGAAGCCTTGCAGTTGCAGGTCGATCAGGCGGGGAAAGGCACCGACGACGAGTTTCACGCCGGGCATCAGCTCGACGGGTTTCACGCCTTTTTGCTGCATGGTGTTTTCACACAGCTCCACCTGCACGCCGCGCTTCACGAGTTCGGCGAGGATCTCGCCATTTGGATTGGCGGCCTCGGCACCGAGACGCTTCCGCGCCTCGTCATTCACCACCGCCGCGATTCCCGTGCCGTGATACACGAGATGCAGATGCACCTGATCAGC
>CAXNGR010000021.1:0-13195 GCA_964201265.1 Verrucomicrobiaceae bacterium | reverse complement strand
GAGGCCACGAATGACGAAGAGGAAGACCGAATCAGCGATGCAGCCACCAAGCCCAAAACCAAAGCAAAGGCCAAGGCCCGCAAAACCAACAATGCCAGCGCCGCGCTCGATGCAGAGATGTCCAGCGGCTGGCAGGTGCTCGGCGGCATCGGCGTGCGACACGCCGCCGTGTTTCAATTCGAGCAGCCGGTCGATTTCACGAATGGCTTCGATTTGAAGATGCTCTTTGAAAAACACTTTGCCTGTCCACTCGGCCATTTCCGAATCTCCGTGACCACCAGTGATCACGCCACTGCCACCGGCCATCCTTTTGAAGTCGAGGAAGCTCTCGCTGCGAATGATTCGTCGAAGCGCGAGGAGCTGCTGCGTCGCTTCCTCGAAACCGCGCCCGAGATGAAACAAGCCGCCGCGCAACTCGTCGCCCTGCGCAAAAATCCGCCACGCGGCCAGCCCACGCTCGTCATGAGCGAGCGCCCCGCCACGAATCCCCGTGCCACGCATCGCTACCATCGCGGCGAATACCTCTCGCCCAAAGAAACTGTGCCGCCCGCCGTGCCTGCCTTCCTGCCTTCCTTGCCCAAGGATGCGCCTGCGAACCGCCTCACCTTCGCGAAATGGCTCTTCGCGCCCGAAAACCCGCTCACCGCTCGCGTAGCCGTCAATCGACAGTGGCATGCCTTCTTTGGTCGCGGACTCGTGCAGTCGCTGGAGGATTTCGGTTATCAGAGCGAGCCGCCTTCGCATCCTGAGCTGCTCGACTGGCTCGCGGTCGAGTTTGTGAAGCAAGGCTGGAGCCTGAAGAAGCTGCACAAGCTCATCGTCACGAGCGCCACCTACAAGCAGTCCAGTCGTAAACCGAGTTTTTCAGCTCATTCGGACAAGAGCGAGTTGGAAAACTCGCTCTACGCCCATGCACCGCGCTTCCGCCTTGATGCCGAGATCATCCGCGACTCCGCTTTGAAGGCCGCAGGCGTTTTGTCACCGAAGATGGGCGGCCCCGGCGTTTATCCGCCGCAGCCCGCCAGCATCACGTCCGAAGGCACCTACGGCAAATTTGAGTGGAAGACCAGCGAGGGCGAGGACCGCTACCGCCGCAGCCTCTACACCTTCATCAAGCGCACCGCGCCCTTCGCCATGTCCACCACCTTCGACGCTCCCACCGGCGAAGCCTGCCTCGCCAAACGCGATGTCTCCAACAGCCCGCTGCAAGCCCTCACGCTGCTGAATGACCAGATGTTCATGGAAGCCGCGCAGGCGATTGCCAAAACGGTGATCGCCGAATCTCAAGACGACGACACCCGCCTCCAAAACCTCTTCCGCCGCTGCCTCACCCGCCCCGCCGCTGCCGATGAACTCGCCATGCTCAAGACCTTCCTCCAAAAGCAGCGCGACCAAAAACTCGAAGGCGAGGCGCTATGGGCGGCGGTTAGCCGTGCGGTGTTGAATCTGGACGAGGCCATCACGCATCCGTGACTCGAATTCTGACCGCCGTTTTGATCTTGGCCGCGCAGGCACCGGGCGAACTCGATCCCGAAGCGGGCGAGTTCAATCTGTTCCTGTTCAGCTTCTTGGTGATTGGCCTTGTCGCGCTCGCCGCACTCGCGGTCATAGGCATCGTGGTGGGAATCATGGTGGCGGTCACGGGAGGCGCGGTGGTCGTCTCTGGCGCGGCCTTGAGCTCTTCCATCGCAGCGGCGGCTCGCCGCAGTCCGCAGACGGGCTTGATGTGGTTCGTCGTCCAGATGTCCTTCGCTGGAGGAGCCGTGTCGGGATTCGCCGTTGGCGCTCTGTATTCATCCTTCCACCAACTGCCTGTCTTGAACTGGACTCACTCGGGCCTGGCGGCTTTGATTGGCGCAGGTACCTCTGCGGCCATCGGGTGGATTTCCGTGAAGCTCTGGCTGCGCATCTGGAGGCAGCTCCAGCAGTGGTGGCAACAGCGAGGCTCCTTGAAAAATTTCCCGGAATGAGAAGTCAGAGGTGAAAGGTGAGACGTGTCGCCTGCGCACGCACCACTTCTGACATCTGACTTTTCACGTCTTGCTCAATCCAGTGCCTGAGAACGCTTTGCAGTCGCACAAACAACGTTTCCATGCTTTTTCCACCGTCCATGTCCGCCACCGCCACGATCACCAACATCTCCTGCTATCAATTCGCCGCACTCTCCGGCTTGAAAGAGCTGCGCCAGCGGCTGCTGGACCTGTGCAAGAGCCGGGGACTGAAAGGAACGATCTTGCTGAGCACGGAGGGCATCAACATGTTCGTCGCCGGCATTCGCGAGGATGTGGATGCGCTGGTCGATGAGTTGCGCGGCATTCCAGGTCTGGAGGGTCTCAAACCGAAGTACAGCGAGAGCGCGGAGCAGCCGTTTCGGCGCATGCTGGTGCGCATCAAGAAGGAAATCATCGCGTTTGGCGTGGAGGGCATCGAACCGGCGAAGTACACCTCCCCACGACTAGAACCAAAGGTGCTCAAGCAATGGCTCGACGAAGGCAGGCAGGTCATTCTCTACGACACGCGCAACGACTACGAGGTGAAGCTCGGCACCTTCAAAGGCGCGGTGGTGGCAGGGATTGATTCCTTCCGCGATTTCCCGGCCGCAGTGGCCCGATTGCCTGCGGAGATGAAGCAAGCCGAAATCGTGTCCTTCTGCACCGGCGGCATCCGCTGTGAGAAAGCGGCGCCGTTCATGGAGCGCGAGGGCTTTGAGCATGTGTGGCAGCTTGAGGGCGGGATTTTGAAGTACTTTGAGGAATGCGGCAGCGCGCATTACGACGGCGAGCTGTTTGTGTTCGATCAGCGTGTGGGAGTGGACCCCGGGCTGCATGAGACGGCCTCCTCGCAGTGTTTCGCCTGCCAGACGCCACTGACGGCCGAGGAGCAGGCCGATCCGCGTTATGTGGAGCATGTGTCCTGCCCCTACTGCTTCAAAACCACCGAGCAGCAGCAGCGCGAGCAGATTGAGAAACGCCACGCCGCGATTCGTGCCGCCGCCACTCCATTGCCCGGCAGCGTGCCCTACGAGCACGAGCGCCCGCTGCATGTCCCGGCGGCCTGCGATCACCAAACGCTGCTCGACACGCTCTGCCATGTGATGCCGCACCTCGGCCGCGAAACTTGGCTGGCGGCCGCCGCAGCGGGCCGTCTCGCCGACAAAGACGGCCATCGTGTCACGGCGGATCAAATCGTCCGCGCCGGCGAGCACTACCTGCATCTCACGCCCGCGCAGCGTGAGCCGGACGTGAACGCGGACATCCGCGTGCTGTTTGAAGACGAGGCCATCCTCGTGGTGAACAAACCCGCGCCGCTGCCCGTGCATGTCGGCGGTCGGTTCAATCGCAACACGCTGCAATTCATCGTCGATGCCGTCTGGCATCCGCTGCGACCGCGCACCGTGCATCGGCTGGACGCGAACACGACCGGCGTCATGGTGCTGTGCAAGACGCGGCACTTCGCCCGCCTCGTGCAGCCACAGTTTGAGCGTGGCGAGGTCGAAAAGCTCTACCTCGCCCGTGTGAAAGGCCACCCACCGCAGGACGAGTTCATCTGCGATGCGCCTGTCAGCGCCGAGGCAGGCAAGCTGGGCGGACGCAACGTCGATGCGGCCGGTTTGGACGCCCGCACCGAGTTCCGCGTGCTCCAGCGCGATGCCGACGGCACCGCGTTGCTCGAAGCGAGGCCGATCACCGGCCGCACCAATCAAATACGCATCCACCTCTGGCATCTCGGCTTCCCGATCATCGGTGACGCCGCCTATTTGGCCGATGGGGAGATCGGCGAGACGCAAACCCTCGCCATGGACGATCCGCCGCTGTGCCTGCATGCCTGGAAGATCACCTTCCAGCATCCTTTGACGAAGGAACGCGTGACCTTCGAGGCCGAGCGGCCCGCATGGGCGCGTGCAAACCCGCACACTGACTCATGAGGCACCGCCGAGAGTGGGAGAACGCAGCGGATGGATTCCGAAGGATTCTCTTCGAGTTCTCCAAAACTCGGCGGTGCAAATTCTGTGATTCCCCAAAGATGAGCAAACCCACGTTTTTATTGCCCAAGCACGGCATAGGAGTGTAAAACGACATCCATGAGCGCTACAGACCGCACTTTTCCGACTAAACCGTTGGCTATAAAGCTGCTGATAAACCTCATGCCCGTTATCCACCTTCACTGTTAGCCCAAGAACTATCGCCGATGAACGCAACCAATCGTCAGAAGAAGCTCCTCACATTTTTTGGAATTCGTTTCTCGCCGAATATCTCGACGGGTGCAGCAGGCTGGGAAATCGCTGCGATTTTGGATGACGAAGACAATCGCGAGAAGTGGCGCAAATACCTATTTCTTACCAAGGACTTCGATTCTGACTCCTCGCTCCCGCTAGCATTTGACCCTGCCGAGCTGGAGAAGGTCGTGATTCCGGAGGATTGGAGTGCGTCAGAGCAGATGCGGAAGTTCCAAGATGAGATTGTCAGTCAGGAGATGTCGAGTGGAGCACCATTCGATGATCCTGCACCGCAGATTGAATTCGAGGGACGTAGCTTCATGTTCACCGGTAAGTTCTCATTTGGGAGCCGCAATGCCTGTCAGAGTGCCGTGACCAACCGTGGCGGGATTGCGCCCTCCCAGAAGTCGGTTACGCGAGAGATTGACTATCTCGTGATCGGGACCGAAGGCAGCAATTCTTGGAAGCGCGGATCATACGGCAACAAGATCGAAGCGGCTGTTCTTGCCCGACGGGAGCATGGCACTCCTGCAATCGTTTCAGAGGAGCATTGGGCCTCACAAATCGCCAAGGAATAACCAGATCACTGATGCCTGAATCAGATCCATCAGTGTTGGATTAGTGAGCATGAGTGGTTCAAAAGTCTGGCGATGAACCACGATCTGACCGACCCAGGGTATCGCGAGGAGCTGCGGAAGCTCTACCGCGACACGTTGCTCAACGATGTGATGCCGTTCTGGCTGAAACACGGCATAGACCGTGAGTTTGACGGCATCATCACCTCGCTGGATCGCGACGGGTCGATTTTGGACACGGACAAGAGCCTTTGGTTCCAAGGCCGGGCGGCTTGGACCTTCGCGACGCTGTACAACACGGTGGAGCAGCGCAGCGACTGGCTGGACGCGGCGGGATCGTGCCTGGCGTTCCTCCAGCGGCACGGCTACGCGACGGATGGGAAGCTCTTCTTCAGCGTGACGCGGGAAGGGAAGCCGCTGCGCATGCGGCGCTATGTGTTCAGCGAGGCGTTCTCCGCCATCGCGCACGCAGCCTATGCGAAGGCGACGGGAGATGAAAACTATGCGGAACGGGCGAAGAAAGACTTCGCGACGTATTTGAAGCACTCCTTCGAGAAAGGGCTGATGCAGCCGAAGATCGAGCCGAACACGCGACCGATGATGGGCATCGGCGCGCTCATGATCGGCATCGCGACGGCGCAGGAGCTGCGCGTGAATCTCGGCGAGGTGAAGATTTCCGGCCATACCTGCTCGGAGTGGGTGGACCGCTTCATCCTGGAGATTCAGCAGTACTTTTTCAAACCGGACCTCGGGGCACTGATGGAGATCGTCTCACCCGACGGGTCGATCATCGACCATTTCGACGGTCGCACGCTGAATCCGGGCCATGCGCTGGAGTGCGCGTGGTTCATCCTGCATGAGGGCCGCTGGCGGGGTGAGAAGAGCTACATCAAGCTCGGCCTGGCGATCCTCGACGGCATGTGGCAGCGCGGCTGGGACACGGAGCACGGTGGCCTATTCTACTTCCGCGATGTCTTCAACAAACCGGTGCAGGAATACTGGCACGACATGAAATTCTGGTGGCCGCACAACGAGGCCATCATCGCCACGCTGCTGGCCTGGCACATCACGGGCGACGCCAAATATGCGCAGTGGCACAAGCAGGTGCATGACTGGAGCTTCGCGCACTTCCCCGACCCGGAACACGGCGAGTGGTTTGGTTATTTGCATCGCGACGGCTCGCCTTCGGTCACTTTGAAGGGGAACCTTTGGAAGGGGCCGTTTCATCTGCCGCGCATGCTGTGGTATTGCAGCGAGCTACTGGCGGGTGATTGAGGGGTGGACAGGTCAAGGCGTGGTCAAGCAAGTCACGGCACGACACTTGACCACTCCTTGACCCTTTGACGACTGCTTGACTGGCGCAGCCAGATTTCGAGTAACGAAAAACGCACTGCGGGGTTGAGCCGCGTGCAAGCCACCGCTAGCGTTTTTCTCCCATGGCCATTTCCGTTGATGACATCCTGCAAGCCGCCGAAGAGCATCAGGCGAGCGACATTTTCCTCCAAGAAGGCGAGGTGCCGCGAATGAAGATCAACGAGCAGCTCATGATCTTCGGCGACGAGCCGCTGCTGCTGCCGAACATGGCCGGCCTCTGGCAGATCTGCGGCGGGGACACGCTGAAAGACATGGATGTGGACACGGGCATGGTCTCGCGCTCCGGCGTCCGCTTCCGGGTGAATTTGCACAAGGTGCTGGGCAGGCTGGCCGCCACGCTGCGGCGCATCCGCACCGACATGCCGAGCCTGGGCACGCTGGGCGCGCCCGAGTGGCTGCTGACACGCTGGGGCCAGCAGGAGCACGGCATGGTGCTGGTCACGGGCTCCACCGGTCAGGGAAAATCCACCACGCTGGCCGGACTGCTGCACTGGATGAACACAAACGTGGCCCGCCACATCGTGACGATTGAAGACCCGGTGGAGTACATCTTCACCAACAACCGCAGCATGTTCACTCAGCGCGAGGTGGGCCGTGATACGCCGAGCTTCACGCGCGGCCTGCGCGCTGCCATGCGCCAGGCACCGGATGTGATCTTTGTGGGAGAAATTCGCGATCACGACACCGCCTTCACCGCGCTGCAAGCCTGCGAGACGGGGCATCTCGTCATCGCCTCCATGCACTCCGCCACGGTGGCTGACACGATGGAGCGCTTTGTGAATCTCTTCCCCGCCGACCAGGTCGGCATCGGCCTGCACCTGCTTTCCCACCAGCTCCTCGGTGTGCTCTGCCAGAAACTGGTGCCGGATGTGACGGGCAGGCTTACCCTGATGGTGGAGCACCTGCAAAACGGCGGTGCAGTGCGTGACTGGATCGCACGGCGTGCCGTGTCTGACATCGCGGAATACATGACCCGCGCCGGTGACCCCAACTGCCGTACCTTTCTGCAGTCCATCGTTGCCGCCTTCGGAGCCGGTGTCATCGACGAGGTGACCGCCATCGCCGCCGCCGGCAACGAGGCCGAGTTCCGCCGCGCGGCGCGGGGCATTTCGTGAGGAGTTTGCGATTGTTTGCGGTGGTTGACGATTGTTTGCCATGGTTTCCAATCCGCAATCAGCTCTCCCCTTTCTGAAAACTACAGCCAACGACCGCAAACAACTGCCAACCATCGTCAACTTCCCCAGCCATGCGTAACCACGATCTCATCGAATATCTCTTCATGGTCATCGAGCGTGGCGGCTCTGACCTTCACATCAGCGCGAATTCACCGCCGATGGGCCGCATCAACGGCGTGCTCACGCCGGTGGCCGATGAGGTTTTGGAAGTCATCGACCTGCGCGAGCTGATCTTCGGCGTGCTGAAGGAAAACCAGCGCGCGGAGCTGGAGCAAAAGTGGGAGCTCGACTTTGCCATCCAGGTGGAGAACCTCGGTCGTTTCCGTGGCAACGCCTGCTATGTCCTGGGCCGCATTGAAGCCTCCTTCCGCTACATCCCGGCGCAGATCCCAGAGCTGCGCGATCTGGGGCATGGCCCTGCGGTGGAGGGCTTCACCGAGCTGCGTGACGGCCTAATCCTCGTCACCGGCACCAGCAACAGCGGCAAGACGACCACGCTGGCCTCGCTGACCCAGCACATCACCCGCACACGGCAGGTGAACATCGTCAGCATTGAGGATCCCATTGAGTATTTGTTCTCCCATCAGAAAAGCCTCGTGCGCCAACGCCAAGTCGGCGCGGACACGCACAACTTTGCCGCCGCCATCAAAAGCGCCCTGCGCCAGGACGCGGATGTCATCGTCGTCAGTGAGCTGCGCGACCTGGAGACCATGCGCACCGCACTCACCGCAGCGGAAACGGGCCATCTCGTCATCAGCACCCTGCACACGCATGATGCGCCCAGCACCGTGCTGCGCATCCTCGACGCATTCCCTGAAGAGCAGCAGGATTTCGTGGCATCACAGCTCGCCAGTTCGCTGAAGGGCGTGATCTGCCAGTCGCTCATCGCCCGCCATGACCAGCCCGGTCGCGTGATGGCCTCCGAGATCATGGTGGTCAACCAGGGCATCGCCTCCAGCATCCGCTCACGCCGTTTGTCACAGCTCGGGAACCTGATTCAAATCGGCGGCATCGACGGCATGCACACCATTGATGACAGCCTCATGCATCTGGCCAGTTACGGCTTCATCACTTTGGATGACGCCATGATCCGCGCCCGTGACCCGGAGTTTGTGAAAATCGGTTTCCAGAAGTTCCTTCAAGAGCGCGCAGGCAAGAAGCGATGAAAAAAGCGGAACCGGTTGCCCGGTTCCGCCTCTCAAACGCTGAGGAATTCAGCGCGTGGCCGTTTACTTGTTCTTGGCGTCGAACTTGGCTTTGCAGTTATTGCAGCAGAAGGCCACGGTTTTGCCGTCTTTGCCTTTGCTGGTGATGCTGGAGTCAGCGGGCTTGCCACTGATGGGGCATTTGTCAGCCGCAGCCGCCAGACCGGCGGATGCGAAGGAGAGGGCAATGATGGAGAGCAGAGTTTTCATCGATTGAGTATGTTTGGTATGTTTGAAGCCCGGCGGGATTGCCGGGCTGTCGGAAAAACGTACGAAACTCCGCGTTTGTTGTCGATTCTTATCTTTTCCTTGCCATTCCGCCCGCCGACCCCCTAAAACACGCGGCTCAACCGACACTCCCGACCAACATGAGTTTTCTCTCCCGCGAAGCCACCGTCGCCAAGCCTGGATTCAGCCGCTGGCTCGTCCCTCCCGCCGCCGTGGCAGTCCACATGTGCATCGGTCAGGTGTATGCCTTCAGCGTGTTCAACAAGCCCCTGGGCACGGAACTGGGCCAGGATGTCTTTTGGGTGAACATCGCCTATCAGATCGCGCTGGCGATGCTGGGCATCTCGGCGGCGGTGTTTGGGAAATGGGTGGAGCGCAGCGGTCCGCGCAAGACGATGATCGCCTCTTGCTGCTGCTTCTGCGGCGGCCTGCTGATCGCCGCGCTGGGCGTGAAACTCAAATCCCTGGCGCTCATCTGGGGAGGCTACGGCTTCGTGGGCGGCATCGGTCTGGGTCTCGGCTACATCGCCCCCGTCTCCACTTTGGTGAAGTGGTTCCCTGACCGTCCCGGCATGGCCACGGGCATGGCCATCATGGGCTTCGGTGGCGGGGCGCTCATCGGATCTCCGCTGGCGCAGGAGCTGATGAACTACTTCGCCCCAAGCGGCGGCACCGGGGCGATGAAGGCGCTGATGACGATGTCCGCGCTGTATGCTTGCTTCATGCTTTTCGGGGCCTTCATCGTGCGCGTTCCCGCTCCTGGCTGGAAGCCGAAGGGCTATGAACCAAAGGCCGCTGCCTCCCACGGCATGATCACCACCGCCAGCGTCTCGGTGGACACCGCGTGGAAGACGCCGCAGTTTTGGCTGCTGTGGACCGTTCTTTGTATGAACGTCAGCGCTGGCATCGGCGTGCTGGGACGCGCGGCGGACATGTGCATGGACATGTTCGGCGTCGGCGTGGCCATTGGCGCGGGCTTCACCGGGCTGCTGAGCATCTTCAACATGGGCGGGCGCTTCGTGTGGTCCTCCATCTCCGACTTCACCGGGCGGAAGGCCGTCTATTGCATCTATTTCATCCTCGGCGCCGTGCTTTACGCCCTCCTGCCCTACACGCAGGAGACGCAGAACCGCACGCTCTTCGTCATCTGCACCGCGCTCATCATCAGCATGTATGGCGGCGGCTTCGCCACCATCCCGGCGTATTTGAAGGACATGTTCGGCACCTATCAGGTCGGCGCAATCCATGGACGGCTCATCACCTCTTGGAGCATGGCCGCAGTGATCGGCCCGCTTCTCATCAACGGGCTGTATTCCAGCCGCGTCGCCGCCGGTGTGCCGAAGGCGGAGGCCTACAACAACACCTTCTACCTCATGTGCGGCCTGCTTGGCATCGGCCTCATCGCCAATCTGCTCGTCCGCCCGGTTGATCCCAAATACCACGTCAAAGACACGCCCTCCGCCTGATTTCACGCCATGAAAGCCGTCCTCATCTGGATCATCGTCTCCACCCCGTTGCTCTGGGGTGTCACCCAGTCCGTGAAAAAATCTCTGCCGCTGTTTGGGGTGGAAGCGGTGGTGGAAAAGTGAGGTGATTGCCAAAACCATCTCGTCTGCTACCATCTGCTCATGACGTTTCCGCAAATCGAACGGATCACGCTGGACCCACAGGTCATGGGTGGGAAGCCGTGCATTCGCGGAATGCGTGTCACGGTGGGCATGATCACCGGCATGCTGGCATCGGGCTGTCGTGAGGACGAACTTCTCTGCCTTTATCCTTACCTGGAGCCTGAGGACATTCGAGCTGCCCTGGCGTACGCCACCTGGCGATCTGAAGAACGCGATGTCGCTCTCTCCGCAGCATGATCACATGAGGTTCGTCATCGACATGAACCTCTCGCCGGCCTGGGTGGACGTGTTGATCGAAATGGGACATCACGCGGCACATTGGAGCACCATTGGAAACATCAACGCGACAGATGCCAGCATCATGGAATGGGCACGGAGGCATGACAGCATTGTTTTCACCCATGATCTCGACTACGGGGCGCTGCTGCATGCCACCGCAGCCTTGGCACCGAGTGTGATTCAAATCCGCTCCGAGGATGTCCGTCCTGAAAAACTGACCGCATGCGTTCGCAGCGCCTTGGCTGCTTGCCAAAACGAACTCGAAGGCGGTGCGCTGGTCACTATCGATCCTCGCCGCTGGCGGGTTTCTCTGCTGCCCCTCAAGAAGCACTATTGATGCTAAATCAGCGTGATTTCCCCTCGAATCCCGCCCGCGCATCGCTTTGATGCGCCCCATGCTCTCGAACGTCACCTTCTTCCTCGCCCGACGCTACCTGCGCGCGAAGCGTTCGTTTGTGTCGGTGATCACGGTCATCTCGATCCTCGGTGTCATGGTCGGCGTGACGGCCATGATCGTCATCAGCTCGGTGATGAAAGGCTTTGAGGGCGAGTTTCGCCAGGCACTCATCGGCTCGGAGCCTCACATCCTGCTGCACCCGCAGGGCAAGAAGCCTGCCACGGCCAAGGCAGCCGCCGAGTTGCTCGCCAAGGTGATGCCGCAGCCCGACGTGCTCGCTGCCAGCAGCTACATCCTTGCATTCATGTATGCGGAGCATGGGAGACAGCAGTCGGCCATGGACGTGATCGGCCTGCCGGAGGACGGAGCCAAGTATTACATGGCCAAGATCGCGCGACAACGCCTTGAGGGTTCGCTGGAGCTGCGCCACGGCGGCGTGGTCTGTCCGGATTACATCGCGGGACAGCTCGACGCGCATCCCGGAGACAAAATCAGCGTCTATGCCTCCTCGAACGTCACTAGCGCCGTGCAGCGCTTCCGCGTCGCCTCGGACGAGCAGGACGAGGCCAAGCGTCACGCCGCCTACAAGGGCATCAAGCTGCACGCGCGGGAGATCATCCTCCAGGGCTACACCCGCACCGATACGGCCGAAGCTTACGGCTACACCACGCTGGAGACCGCCCAGCAGATCTTTGGCCTCGGCGAGAACGTCCACGGCGTCCTGATCGAATTGAAGCAGCCCGGCGAGGTGAAGGAGGTGATGAAGCGCTTCACCGCCGCTGGAATCATCCCCGCAGGCTGGAGTGCCTCGCTGTGGACGGACGCGGGCGATGCGCGCCTTGCTGCCATGAGCAACGAGCGTGTCATGATGGGCATCGTGCTCATGATCATCTTCGTCGTGGCCGCGTTCTCCGTCATGAACACCACCATCACCGTGACCACGCAGAAACGCCGCGAGATCGGCGTGCTCACCGCGCTGGGCTCACGGCAGAGTCAGATCATTGGCATCTTCGTCGCGCAGGCGGCGTTTGTGGGCACGCTCGGCACCCTGACCGGTCTCGGACTGAGCAGCCTCGTGCTCTGGCTGCGCGATGACATCCGCATGGGCATTGCCATCCTCAGCGGTGGAAACGCCGATGCGTCCTCCGGCATGTTTTTGGCAACGATTCCCGCTCAAATCGAGCCCTGGTTCATCCTCGCCACCTGCCTGGGTGCCATCAGCCTCTGTTTGTTGGCCGCATTGCCGCCGGCATGGCTCGCCGCGCGGGTGGATCCTGCGGTGGCTTTGAGAGACTGAGGCAGGCAGGAATGACGAATGAGTAAATCCGAATGACGAACGAAATCCCAATGACAAAGCCTCAAACTCACCGCGTGTCGTTGCCGCTTCGTGGTGATTCGTCATTCGTGCTTCGACATTCCTTTGTCATTCAGCCATTCGTCATTGGTCATTTGCCGCCTGCGCTGGCCGTCATGCTCCCTGCCGCCTAAAAACGCCAAACCACCACGATGTCCAGCGCCCCCCTCTTCCTCGCTCTCCGTTACCTGCGGCCCACGCGTTCGTTCATCTCGGTCATCACCGTGATTTCGATGCTTGGCGTCATGCTTGGCGTCGGCGTGCTGGTGTTTGTGATGTCGGTGTTCAGCGGCTGGCAGCGCGAGTTCCGCCAGATGCTCATCGGCTTCGAGCCGCATGCCATGGTGCAACCCATGAACTCGCGCGAAAATCCTGCCGCCTCCCAATGGCGCGAGGTGCGGAAAGCGCTCGCAGCGCATCCCGAAGTCGCCTCCGCCGTGCCGATCGCGGAAGGTGTCGTCTTTGTCGAGAACGAGAGCAGTCTGCAGGGCGTCAGGGTCATCGGCATGGCAGATGAGGCGGACAACGTCCTGCTGCAAAAGCTCAAGAAACACCTCAAGGAGGGCCAATTCGACCTCAAGGGCGATTCCATCGTCCTCAGCGACAAATTCGCCCGCGAGATCGGCGCAAAGATCGGCGACACGCTCGTCGTGCATGCCGCCGAAAGCGTGGACCAGTTCATCCAGCAGGTGCGAGAGATCCCCGAGGACACGGAGGAGAAAAAACGCGCCGAGGCGCTCGACAACGTCACCGTCCTTTCCAAA
>CAXNGR010000020.1:0-13978 GCA_964201265.1 Verrucomicrobiaceae bacterium | reverse complement strand
TCGTCAGCACCCTGGCCGTCTTTGGCAAGGCCACGAACGCCAACATCGTCTATGCCTCGCGCGGACTGCTCAGCGTCGTGCTCGTCTGGCTCGTCGGTCATTGGTTTCACAACGCCGAGCAGCACCTCGGCCCCAAGGTCATGCGCTGGAGGCTGGCGGGCGCACTCATGATGATGAGCGCCATCGTGCTGGTGGTGGTGTGAGGCGATTTCGATAGCGACCGGTCGAGCTCTCGCCACGCTTGGACCCATGGCCAGCGGAATACCCGTCCTGATGCCAACGTATGATCCGCCATGCATCGCAGCCTTCTCCTTCTCCTGCCGCAGGCTCTCTTTGCCCTCGATTTCCCTTCCACACCGCCCGTGGAGCCCCAGGACGCCTCGAAGTCCTTCCACGTCCTCGATGGCTTCGAGATGCAGCTCATAGCCTCGGAGCCGCTTGTCACCGATCCCGTCGCCATCACCTACGACGCCGATGGCCGCGCCTACGTGTGCGAGATGACCGACTACCCCTCCACTGACAAGGCCGCGCACAACCCCAGCCAGGAAAACCCCACCGATGCGCACATCGGCAAGGTGCGCCTGCTCACCGACACCGATGGTGACGGTGTTTTCGACAAGGCCACCATCTTCGCCGACGGCCTCTCGTGGCCCACCGGCGCCGCTTGCTGGAAAGGCGGCATATTCGTCACCGCCACGCCGGACGTTTGGTATCTCAAGGACACGAACGGCGACGGCGTGGCCGATGTGCGGCAACGCGTCTTCACCGGCTTCAAAAAGCTCAACGTGCAGGCCGTCATGAACAACCCCATCTGGGGCCTCGATCACCGCATCTACATCGCCGGTGGCTCGAACGGCGGCGAAATCCAGCGCGTGCCCGGCAGCGAGAGCGTCATGCCGCTGCCGAAGGACTTCAAACCACTGCCCATCAAGCGAAACGACTTCTCCTTCGATCCCAGCACTGGCGATGTGCGTCTCGAAAGCGGCGGCGCACGCTTCGGCAACAGCTTCGATGATTGGGGCAACCGCTTCCTCTGCAACATCCGCAATCCCTGCCAGCACGTCGTCCTGCCGTATCGCTACCTCGCGCGGAATCCGTATCTCGTCGTCCCCAGCGCCCTGAACGACTGCGCCGAGGCCGGCGACCAGCTCCCCGTCTATCGCACCAGCCCGCCGGAGCCCTGGCGCGAGTTCCGCGCCAAGCGCTGGGTGCAGGAAGGCAGCCACCTGCCGAAAAGCGAGCTCGTCGGCGCCGGCGTCGTCACTTCATCGAGCGGCATCACCGTCTATCGCGGCGACGCGTATCCGAAAGAGTATCGCGACTTCGCCTTCGTCGCCGACGTGGCCGGCAACCTCTTCTACCGCATGAAGCTCGTCCCCGACGGCGTCACCTTCAAAGCCGTGCAGGTCGATGGAACCAAAAACTTCTGCACCAGCGACGACCTCTGGTTCCGCCCCGTCAATTTCGTCAACGCCCCCGACGGCTGCCTCCACGTCTGCGACATGTATCGCGAAGTCATCGAGCACCCCTGGAGCATCCCCGACGACATCCACACCGCCGTCGATCTCCTCCGCGGAAGGGACAAAGGCCGCATCTGGCGCTTAGCGCCCAAAAGTGGTCCGCTCAGTCCCCTGAGCGGCGCTCCGCAGTCCAAACAGCCAGCAAACACCTCCCAAACCGCACAGAGAACTGTGCGGACCACTTTGCTAAGCCGTGCGAGCACCACTGACCTCGTCGCCCTCCTCGACCACCCCAACGCCTGGCACCGCGAAACCGCGCAGCGTTTGCTGTTTGAGCGCCAGGACAAAGCCTCCGTGGAGCCACTGCGGGAGATGGTGAGGAGTGGGAAGACGGCGCAGGGGCGCATGGTGGCTTTGGACTCTTTGGAGAGCTTTGGCTTTTTCGGCTCCTTTGATGCGATGCGCCTAAACGAAGTCCAAATGTCTCCAACTTACTTCACGAATGAGAAAACAATAAAAGGGGATGCGCTCTTGGAACAACTTGGGTTTCCTCTGCACGGACAGGCTCTTTTAAGGGAAGCTATCAACGACGAAAGCCCGTATGTTAGACGAGAGGCGATGCGAATTCGGCCCGAGGCATTGATGGCACCAACCACCTTGGGAGAATTGTCTGAACCGAGAAAAGAAACCGCCCGCCTGCTTAGAGACAAAAATCTGCTCGTCGTCATCGAGGCCATTAGCTTGCACTCGCTATTTTATAGTCCCGCTTCGCTCGAGGTTATTGGAGACGTGTGCGTGCAGCATCAAAACAGTACGGGGCTATTGCAGGCTGCCCTGGTCGCCAGTGCAAGAGAACAGTATCCGCAATTTCTGCGAGTGGTCGCTTCCGCTGAAATTGAGCACTCGAAACCGCTCCAAGATTTCACAAGCCAATGCATGAAGATGATCGGTCGCAAGTGCCGAAAGGGGGTCGCGAGCGAAGCGCCTTTCTATGCAGTAAGTGGTGTGCTTCAACGAAGGCTGCCAGAGAGCCTGACCAGATCGTTGATTGCGGATCTTGCTGTGGAATTGCGCAGGTCGGGTTCAAGCATTCGCGAGAGAGTATTTGAGCGCAGGAGTCAACTGTGTGCATCGTTGGCCCAGCGAATTGAAAAGGATGTCTCCGCGAAGGATGTACCCGGCGACGAAATCATTCCAACCTTGAGACTGCTGCCAGACTTTGTTTTTGCGGGGTGGTCAGCAAGAGAACTCTTTTTGAAATATCTTGGCAAACAGTATTCTAGTGAGATTCAAATGGCTACATTGGAAGCCTTGGACTGCTATGACGAAGCAACAGTGGGTGAAGTAATCATGGAAGTTTGGCCCAGCCTGACGCCCATGTTGCGTGAGCGTACCATTACTTGCTTGTTGTCTCGAAAGGATCGCATCGCCCAACTTCTGGATGCCATCGAGGCGAAGAAGATCACGCCCTCACAGCTCAGCGTCGCCGCGAAGGCGACGCTGGGACGGCAGAAAACGCCTGCGTTGGCGAAGAGGATCGCCAAGCTCATCGGCGATGGGTCGTCGTCGAACCGGAAGGAGGTCATCGAGAGGTATCTCACGGCGATGCTGGGTAGTGATGCGGGCACTCCTGCCCGCAATGAGAGCGTGGTAGCGGGCAAGAGTGCCCGCATCACCAGAGACGCCACCCGCGGTGCCAAAATCTATGAAACGGCCTGCATGGTCTGCCACAAGTTCGCGGACAAGGGCAATGATGTCGGCCCGCACCTCGGCACGATCAAGGCGTGGACGGCCGAGCAGCTCGTCACCAACATCCTCGACCCGAATCGCGAGGTCTCGCCGAATTTCGCCCTCTACATCGTCGAGACGAACGACGGCCGGACTTTGAGCGGCCTCATCACCAGCGAGACCGCCGGCAATCTCACCCTCAAACGCGCCGATGGCGGCACGGACACCGTTTTGCGCAGCGAGATCAAATCCCTCACCAGCCCCGGCATCTCCCTCATGCCCGAAGGCCTCGAAGCCGCCATTACGCCGCAGCAGATGGCGGACCTCATCGCGTATTTGAAGGCTCCTTGAGGCTGCAAAATGGAGGATTGCCGTCTTTTCGAGTTCACAGTAGAATTCAAGCCATGAAGCCGGTGATTCCAGAGCAGTTTGCCAACGACCCGTTGTTTCTGGCCGTGATGAAGGACGCGCTGGCCATTCAAGACCGGTTCGCAGCAGAACCGGTGTATGCGAAGACTGGAAAGGGTTTTTTGCGGAGTGCGGGCGTTGAGGAGATCAAGCAGGCGAAGGAAGGGCCGAAGAAGTCCAAACCAGCCGGATCATGAACCAGCAAAAGCCATGGCTGGCCCGATTCTCGTGGGCCTTTGTCGTCGCACAGAATGCGGTGCTCTGTCAGACCAAGAACGCGCTGCACAAACCCACCTCGGAGGGCTACGAAACCACCAAGACGCTTTGGGAGGCGTCCCATCAACAACCGATGACGCTGATCGGAGTGGTGGATCTCTGCCGCCGCTGCCATCGCATGGCTCCGTTCTGTTTTTACAACGGCAACACCTTCGCGGCGATTGCCCGCTCGATGGTGGAGCAGCTTGGGCTTTCAGGATCGGAAGCGGCGGCTCTCCGAAGCCTTGCGGGTCATATCGTGGCCGGGGTGGCGACGGTGGAACAGCAGGAGGCGTTTCGGAAGTTTTGTGAGAAAGACTGAATCACATCACGATCGCCGAAGCCGAACTCGCCCCTAATGATCGAAGGCCGTGATCACGTCTCAGCGGATGGCAGATTTGATTGTGTATCTAAAGACACCGTCCTTGCTATTCGCGTAGCCCGGCGCCTTTCGAACCATTGAAGAAGAAGCGCGAGAGTGCTGACAACAATGCCAAGCATGCCACCCCAAAAAGGAGCAGGCTCAAAACCTTCGAGCGGGTCTGGAGCAGGCGGGCTGGCAGTGTTGCTTTTGACGGGTGGATTGAAGGAGAGAATGTTCTTTCGCCAGGCTCGCACAGCATTTTCAGCCCAAAGACGATCCGCTTCTGAGTTGTACTCTGCTTCAGCGTAAAGTTGGATCAGGCCTCCTCCCATTGGCATCATCATGATGGCATATACTTTTCCGGCTTTGGCGGCGTCGTTCTCGGCCTTGATCATCGTTTTCAATGTCATCGTGAATCCCAAACTCACGGGCGAGTCTTCAAAGATACCAAGGATCTCGGCCCCATGCTGCTTCATCGCCTGTTCTGCGTTCGGAACGTTGGGATCTGCTTTCCCTTCTGGCTGACCCGCTTTGCGAAGCTTTTGCCGCGCTACCAACGACTTGACCGGATAAGTGATGTCACAAGTGAGGCATTCGCCAATCTGGCGATCCTCAAATGCACGCTGCATCTGAACGGTAAAGCTACGTCCCTCGCCGCGAGGATTATTTTTGAGTGGCTTGAAGAATAGCAGACAGATGTTTGAAACATCCAAATTGCGCCCAACACGAAAACGGTCGTATGGATTCACATCCCAGTCCGCACTGAACACTGATTCAAAGCCCGATGGTGCCGGAAATCTGACAACTTTTCTAGCCTCTCCTGCGCCAACCCAAATCTTCTCCCTGAAAAAAGGTGGGTTCGCTAAACAGCCCGCCGAACCTTGTCCCAAGAGCACCAAAGGAGCATTGAGAAAAGTGATCAACGACAGCAGAACGACTCGCATGACGTAAAGCATCTGCGCACAGACCGACAAATCAAGCCATGATCGGCGTGATCACCTCGCCATACACGTCGGTGAGCCGGAAATCGCGGCCGGCGTAGCGATACGTCAGCTCCTCGTGATTGAGGCCCATCAGATGCAGGATCGTGGCATGGAGGTCATGCACGCTGGTGGGATTGTCCTGTGCGGCGAAGCCGAATTCATCGGTGCTGCCATGGACGGTGCCGCCTTTGATGCCGCCACCGGCCATCCAGACGCTGAAGCCGTAGTGATTGTGATCACGACCCAGCTTCGATTTGCCTCCGGCGAGCTCCACCGTCGGTGTGCGGCCGAATTCGCCGCCCCAAATCACCAGCGTGTCCTCCAGCATGCCGCGCTGTTTCAAATCATGCAGCAGCGCGGCGATTGGCTGGTCGATCTCCGCCGCGAGCTTGCGATGATTCGTCTCGATGTTGTCGTGATTGTCCCACGGCTGGCCCGCGCCATGCCAGAGCTGCACCATGCGCACGCCGCGCTCCAGCAGCCGACGCGCGATGAGCGTCTGCCGCGCATGAACGCCCTCGCCATACAACTCGCGGATGTGTTGAGGCTCTTTGCTCACATCAAAGGCATCCGCCGCCTCGATCTGCATGCGGAAAGCCAGCTCGAAGCTCTGAATCCGCGCCTCCAGCCTCGGATCACTGCGCTCGGCACGATGCGCGGCATTGATGCGACGCAGCAAGTCGAGCTGGCGGAGCTGCACGCTCGTGTCCGCATGCGGGCTGCGGATGTTTTCGATCAAGCGATCCACCGCCTCGTGCTTCGAATCAACATATGTCCCCTGAAATGCCCCGGGCAGAAACGCCGACTGCCAGTTCTCCGCACTCTTGATCGGCATGCCACCCGGACACATCGCGATGAAGCCCGGCAGATTCTCGTTCGCGCTGCCAAGGCCATAGGTGAGCCATGCGCCCATGCTGGGACGTGCCTGGATCGAGTCACCGCAGTTCATGAGCATCAGCGAGGGCTCATGGTTCGGCACCTGCGCCTGCATGGAGCGGATCACGGCGATGTCGTCGATATGCGCCGCTGTTTTCTCAAACAGCTCGCTCACCTCGATCCCGCTCTGCCCATAACGCTGAAACTTGAACGGCGAGGGAAACGCTGCGCCGGTCTTCCGCTCCGTGATGCGATGACTTGGGACCTGTTTTCCCTCGTAGAGCTTGAGCGCAGGCTTTGGATCGAACGTATCGACATGCGACGGCCCGCCGTTGAGGAAGAAATGAATCACCCGCTTTGCCTTCGGCGCGAAATGCGGCTTGGCGGCCTGCAAATCCGCCAGACCAAGCGCCGCCATGCCCATGCCGGAGCGGCGCAGAAAATCTCGGCGAGTGAGAGGTAGATTCATATCAATCAACAAACATGAACTCGTTCGAGAGCATCAGCACCTGCACGAGTTGTTCCCATGCGCTGAGTTGGGATTTCGGCTGGGCGGAAAAGTCTTTCTGGGCATCCCAAGCGTCGCTCGGAGCGTCGCCGCCAGCTCCGGTGGTCGCGGTGACGGAGGGTGTGATCTTCGGCGACCAGAGAAATTGGTCGCTGTTCAGGCCGTTGCCGATATCGACGATGAAATCGAGCGTGTCACCGGCCTGGAAGGCGATGGCGTAGAGTTGAAGGTCGGCTTTGGAGCCGAGAAGCGTCGTGCTGCGCAGTTTGCCGAGGCGTGAGTGGCTGACGAAAGCGCGAATGCCGTCGCCAACCTTCGGTTCGTGGATCAAGGTGGAGCGCAGGTCGTAGCGGCCATCAGCGGGCGCGATCCAGCGGCGCACGACGGCATGTTTGCGGTCATTGCCGGGATGACCTCCCTCGGCGGTGAGTTGTGCCCAGCCGAGTTGAGCGTTCGGCCAGTCTTCCTCGCCTTGCCAGGCGCTGCCCGTGAAGTACGGCAGCAGCGTGAAGCTCTTCACCCGGCCGGTTTGCTCATCCCACTCGCCAAAACCATGCTGCCAAGCCTTGGAGCGGTCGTTTTCGGCGACGACGGGCTTTTCATCGACGGAGACGAAGGACAGCGCGGAGGCCAGTTCGTCGGCGGTTGGGTTTCGTTGGAAGAGACGCTGGTAGATGAAGTGTATTTTTTCAGCATCGGAGCGCCGCACAGGGGACTGTGCGGACCACTTTGTGAGCGCTTTGGCCTGCTGGACGACGAAGGAGTGATTCATGCCAAAGAGGGCCTGCTGCGGCACGGTGGTTTCGGTGCGCTGGGGGATGGAGAGATCGGGATTGGCGAAATCGAACGTGGTCATGACCGTCGGCACGTTTTGACGGTCCACGAGCGCGTAGAGCGTGCGGCGGGTGTTGCTGGCTGCGAACAATCCTTCGGGGCGGCCACCGACGCGCAGATTTAGTCGGCCTGCGGCGGCGAGCCACGCATCGCGTGCCTCCTCGAAGCTGAGACGGTGCGGTGTGAAGCGGGCAAGCAGGCGGTTGTCGGGGTCGATGTAGGACGAACTTCCAAGTTCGTCCTTGGAACGAGCTTGGAAGCTCGTTCTACGATACGTCTCCGAAAGCATAATAAGCCGGTGCGTGGCCTTGATGCTCCAGCCGGAGTCGATGAAGCGCTGGGCGAGCCAGTCGAGCAACTCGGGATGGCTTGGCGGGCTGCCTTGCTTGCCGAAGTCGCTCGGTGTGCTCACCAAGCCACGACCGAAGTGATGCTGCCAGATACGGTTCACCATCACGCGTGCGGTGAGCGGATTGCGCGGGTCGACGATGGCCTGCGCGAGTTCGAGACGACCGCTGCCATTCTTGAAGGGCTTTTGCGGGCCGAAAGCGCTCAAGAACTGGCGTGGGACAGCATCACCTTTGGTGAGCGGATTGCCGCGATTGAAGACGCGTGGCGTGCTGGGCAGCGGACGATCGACCAAAACCGTCGCGTGTGTCGTTGCAGTGCTGTTTTTGATGAGGAAGCGGTCCACATCGCCCTGCGACTTCCACAGCTCGGTGGTGACGCCGGTCGGGAAATACATCTCGATGTTCGCGATGTGCTCATCGGGCACGAAAGCGGGCGAATCCGGCTGTTTGAGCACTTCCTGGTTCAATTCGACGCCCGGATGCTTTTCCAGCCAAGCGACGAAGCGATGCACGATGAAAGGGTTGAGGTCTTTTGCATCAAGGAGCTGCCCGAAGACCTCCTCGGGATACTTTTCGAGTTCTCGGGTCGCCTTGAGATAGTCGGTGGTTTGCGCACGCGTGCGGGCCATCTGCTCCTCACGTCGTTTCGTCATCAAATCGCGGTTCTTTTTCACCAGCGCCGCGAGTTCGGCGTTTTCGCCATCGGCGCACGGAGCGAGGGCTTCCGCGCTGCTCTGGAAGACGCCGTAGAGCGCGTAGTAGTCGCGCGTGGGGATGGGATCGAACTTGTGATCGTGACAGCGGGCGCAGGCGACCGTGAGGCCGAGCGTTCCACGCGTGACGACATCAATGCGGTCGTCGATGATGTCATGCGTGACGCCGAGGAAACGCCGCCCAAGCGTGAGAAAGCCCATCGCGGCGAGATCGGGTGATTGGGGCGGCACGACTTGATCAGCGGCGACTTGCAGCAGCAAGAAGCGGTCATACGGCATGTCCTCGTTCAGCGCGCGCACGACCCAGTCGCGGTAGGGCGTGGCATGCACCCAGTTCTTTTCCTCGCGGGCATAGACGTAGCCTTTGGTGTCCGAGTAGCGGGCCACATCCAGCCAGTGACGCGCCCATTGTTCACCGTAATGAGGCGAGGCAAGCAATTGATCGACGAACTGCTCATACGGCACGTCTGTTCGTTCTGGAAGCAGACCCGTGAGATCAAAGCTGGCACGGCGGGCAAGCGTGCGCTCATCGGCGCGTGGTGAAGGCTTCAGGCCATGCTCGGCGAGCTTCTTGTGAATGAACTCGTCGATGCTGGTGCCTTTGACCTGCTTCAGCGGCTGAAAGGCCCAGTGCTCCGCCGAGAGGAGACTCGTGGAGACAATCAAGGTGCTAAGCTGGAGGAGACGGTGGAACACAGCGTGAATCAATACGCCCCTGCCCTGCTTGATCCTTCCCCCGTGAAGATTTGGACGAACAGCGCATCGACAGCGGCGTTTTGCCCGTTTATCTCGCAGCATGTTCACAGGTCTCGTCGAAACCACTGGCAGCGTCATTTCCCTGGAGCCACGCGGCGAAAGCGCGAGGCTGACCGTTAACGTTGGCGCGATGGCTTCCGAGCTGGTCGATGGCGAGAGCGTGGCGGTGAATGGCTGCTGCCTCACGGTGACGGCGAAAGATGCAGTGGCGCAGACGGCGTGCTTTGATCTGCTGATGCAAACGCTGAAGGTGACGAGTCTGGGTGATCTGAAGACCGGCTCACGGGTCAATCTGGAGCGTGCGATGGCCATGGGGGCGCGGTTTGGCGGTCATTTCGTGCAGGGACACGTGGATGCGACGGTGAAGGTGCTGGACTGGAGCGAGCGTGGGCAGGATCATCGGCTGGAGGTCGAGATTCCGGCGGAACAACGCGGTTTGGTCATTCCGAAGGGCTCGATCTGCCTGGATGGCATCTCTTTGACCGCTGCGGAGGTGACGGAGAGCACGGTGGTGTGCTGGATCATTCCGCACACGTTTCAACTGACCAATCTGCACACGAAAAAGCCCGGTGACCGACTGAACGTGGAGTTCGACATGCTGGGCAAGTATGTGCGTGAGCTGATGCGGCGGTAGCGCAAGCGTCCCGCTTGCTGTATCCGACGTATTTGAAGTGTCCCGCTTGTTTCCAAACCGCAACCGGGACGGTTGCACTACATGCCTGTTCTCGAAGTCGAATCCCTCACCAAAGCCTACGCGGAGCGCCCGATCCTGCGTGGCGTGTCGTTCAAGCTGGAGCAGGGTGAGCGCGTGGCGCTGCTGGGCCCTTCGGGCAGTGGCAAGACGACGGTATTGAACTGTGTTGGCGGCGTGGATCGTTCGGACAGTGGCAGCGTGACGATTGCAAGCAGTGTGCTCGGCGATTTGAGCGCGGACGGGCTGGCGCAACTGCGGCGCAGGCACATCGGCACGGTGTTTCAGTTTTATCATCTGCTGCCGACGCTGAGCGCGGCGGAGAACATCGAGCTGCCGCTGCAATTGCTCGGTGTGACGACAAGCGAGCGTGAAGCGCGGGTGAGGGAGCTGCTGGAGCGTGTGGGTATTGCGCATCGGGCGGTGGCGTTGCCGGGGCAGCTCTCGGGTGGTGAAATGCAGCGCGTGGCAATTGCGCGGGCGGTGGTGCATCGGCCTTCGTTGATTCTGGCGGATGAACCGACGGGCAGTTTGGATTCGGCCACCGGGGCGCAGGTGCTGGAACTGCTGGCAGAGATTGTGAGTGAAACCAAGGCAGCGCTGCTGCTGGTGACGCACAGCCCGGAGGCGGTGAAGCACTGCGAGCGTGTGCTGCGCATGCAGGACGGTCAAATCGTCGAAGGCGCATGAGTACGGTGCTTCTCATCCTGCGGCGTTGTGCGTTGCGGCACTGGCGGCTGGCTTTGCGGCAGCAGATCGCGCTGATGCTGAGCCTGGCGCTGGGATCGAGCGTGTATCTGGCGGTGCGGCTGGCGAGCAACGCAGCATTGTCGGGCTTCGAGACGTTCACGGATGGCATCACGCGACAGCCGGACTGGACGGTGCAGGCGTTGAGCGGCGCTTTGCGTGAGAACGATGTGCGTGAGATGCGCGAGGTTCTGGGGCATCGACCGGTGAGTTTGCTGCCGGTGGTGGAGGAGACGGTGACACCTGCTACGGATGCCGGGAATGGCGAGATCGGATCGCGGGCGACGTGGCGACTGCTGGGCGTGGATTTTGTGGCGCTGCTCAATCTACGCGGTGAGGCACCGGCGGGACTCGGCGCGAATATGCAGGCGGTGCGCTCGGGTGTTTATGTGAGTCCGAAGCTGGGTGTGAAAGAGGGTGAGGAGCTGCGGCTGATCGTAGATGATCGTGTGATCGCACTGAAGGTGGCCGGGGTGGTTCCAGAGACGCCGGGAGTGCCGAGTTTGCCCAAGCATTTGCTGCTGATGGATCTGCCGGAGGCGCAGTCGGCTTTGCTGCGGGGCGACAAGGTGGATCGCGTGGAGGTGCTGGCGCAAGACAGCGCCTTGTTCCCGAATTTGCGTGAGGAAACGGGTGAGCTGCTAAAATCGCGCTGGCAGGTGACGGGCGGTGCGAATCGAAGACAGCTCGCAGGGACGATGACGCAGGCGTTTCGGCTGAATCTGACGATTCTCTCGCTGCTGGCGCTGCTGGTGGGTGGTTATCTCATTTTTCAGGCGCTGGATGGCGTGGTGCTGCGACGGCGGGAGGAGATTGGCATTTTGAAATCGCTCGGCGTGACGGATCGGGCGATTCAAACGGCGTTTCTCATCGAAGCGGGGCTGCTGGGGCTGTGCGGCGGTGTTTTGGGCGTGCTGCTGGGCTGGCTCGGCGCGCAAGGTGCCGTCGGTGGAGTGACGAAGTCGATGAACGCGCTCTATGGTGCGACGAGTGAGCAGCAGGCGGCTCTGAGCGTGCGTGAGGCGCTGCTGGCACTCTCGATTTCGATTCTGGCGAGTCTCATTGCCGCGTGGTGGCCAGCGCGGATGGCAGCGCGCACGCCACCGGCTCACATGCTGGGACGTCATGCGACGCCGTTTGAAGGTGGCACGGTGTGGCGTGTGGAATGGATCGGCTGGGCGATGATGCTGGTGGCGGTTGTGCTAGCAGAGTTGCCAGTGCTGCGGTTTGCGAGTGAAACGCGACTGCCGCTAGCGGGTTATGCGGCGGCATTGCTATGGTTGGTGGGCGCGGGATTGGCGGCGGGGGCGATGTTGCGCTTTTTGGCGAGGCGAAAGGTGACTTCGGCGATATGGCGCGTGGCTCTTTCGCATCTGCGGCGACCGACGGTGCGGCATCGCTTTGCCGTGGCGGCGCTGGCGAGCGCGGTGGCGATGACGACGGGCATGGCGGTGATGGTGGCGAGTTTTGATCACACGATGCGCGGCTGGATCGACCGCACGATGCAGGCGGACATTTACATCAGCAGCGCCGGGGCGCAGAGCGCGTCATCGACGCATTTCATCTCGCCGAAAACCGTGGTGGAGCTTGGCAAGGAGCTGGAAGTCGCTGAGTTGGCCTATGTGCAGGCGAGAATGCTGCTGTGGAAGGGCGGCGAGGTGCTGATTCTCGGCACTGATCCGGTGTTTGCGCACAAGCATGGGCTGTATGCGTGGGTGGAGGCTCCCGAGCATGCTGAATGGTGGCAGACGAACGATGGCATCACTCCGGCGATCATGAGCGAGAGCTGGAGCGAACGGTTTCAGACTCGCGTGGGCGATGTGATCGAGCTGGTGGGCCGCCAAGTGCGCGTGGTGGCGATGAACGCCGAGTATGGCAATGAACGTGGGTCGCTGACACTGCCTGCGGCGGTGTTTCGCCAATGGTTTGAGACAGACGAGGCATGGCGCGTGGCCTTGATGCTGAAACCGGACGCGGATGCGGAGACGGTGCGTGATCGCATTCAAAACCAGCATCCGGGTTTGAGTGTGTTTACCAATGCGCATCTTCGCAGTGAGGCGCTGCGCATTTTCCGCCAGACGTTTTCGGTGACGCATGCGCTGGAGGTGATCGGCGTGATCGTGGCAGTGGTGGGCCTTGGTCTCGCGCTGACGAGCCTTTTGCTGGAACGGCGGGCCGTTTTGGCGACACTTCGATCGCTGGGCATGACGCGGAGCGAGATCGCACGATCTGCGGCGCTGGAAGGACTCGGCGTGGCGTGCGCGGGAGCCTTCACGGGCATCGCTGCTGGTTTGTGGCTCGGATGGCTGCTGGTGTATCGCATCAACAAGCAGTGCTTCGGCTGGACGCTGCAATTTCACGCGGTGTGGTGGCATCTGGCGGTGCTGGGCGCTGCGGTGATCGCGGCAGGCATGCTGGTGGCGGCCTTGGTCGGACGATGGGCGGCAATGCTGCCAGCGGAGCACACGGAGGAATGACATGAGACACTGGACTTTGATTTTTCTCACGATGACAACGCTGCTGGATGCGCAGACGATAGCGGATGGGTTTGCGATTCCACAGAAGGGGCGGGTGTTTGAGTTTCCACGCGATCATGGGAGCCATCCTGAATTCCGCACGGAGTGGTGGTATGTGACGGGGCACCTGGACGCGAAGGACGGCGGGCGGTTTGGCTTTCAGGTGACGTTTTTCCGTCAAGCACGGCGTGATGACGGGAAGACGCTGCATTTGCATCTGGCCCATGCGGCTTTGCTCGATGCCAAGACCGGGCGCTTTGTGCATGAGGAGCGGCTGACTCGCGAGGGATGGGATGCGGTGTCGTCGGAGAAGACGCTGGCAGTGCGGAACGGGAACTGGTCGCTGCGGCTGGATGATGCGACGCAGCGTCTGCACATTGCAGCGACGGTGAAGGCGGAGGTTTTGCTGCGACTCGAATTGGAACCCGTGAAGCCGCTGGTGGTGTTCGGAAAGGACGGCGTGTCGCGAAAGGGGGCGTCGGACTCAGCGGCGAGTCATTACCTGACCTGGCCGCGTTTGAAGACGACGGGGACGGTCAAACTGGGCGCAACGGAGCAGGCGGTGAGCGGCGAGGCGTGGATGGATCACGAGTTCAGCAGCAGCCAACTGGAAGCCGGGCAGGTGGGCTGGGACTGGGCAGCACTGCAACTGAAGGATGGCCGGGAAGTGATGGTGTACCGCATGCGACGAGCGGACGGCACCGCGGACGCGGCTTCGACGCTGGCGGTGGTCGAACGAGACGGGAAGCTCCGGCAGCTCGCGAGCGATGCGTTCTCCTGGAAGGTGCT